>JAXEJQ010000090.1:0-7801 GCA_034101475.1 Candidatus Limivivens sp. | reverse complement strand
TTCTTCTGGTATGGCCTCATCTGGTCGGCCTGTTTGCCATGATGCTGGCAGCCTTTATCTTATCTTACATCGGCTTTATGAGACAGGAAGTACGTTCAAATTAATATGAGCCAAAATGGCAATTCCAAAGACCTCTGCAGATGCGATGAACAGACCGCGTCTGCGGAGGTTTTCTGTGTTTGCGGAACACAGACTGTTCCGGTTTCGAATCTGCCTGTATCCTCCCGGATTCGATGATCCGGTTTCACAGAATTTTCACCATATAAACACGAAAGCTTTGCATTTTTGAAATAAGATAGTCCCGATGAAAAAAGTCAGGTGGAGGGTTGGTTATGCCGGTGCTTACGATTATCAATGGGGTATTACATAAAGAGCATTCCCGGAAAATTGAATCCTTTTCATTACAGGAGGGCTTTACGACCCGTAAGCCTCAGGAAAGTCTTCTGCCGGAGGAGCTGCCTGTTCTGGTGTACCTGGACGGAAAAGGATTTGAAAAGCTGCTGGAAGACCGGGTGGACGTTCTGCGGATGAAATGTCCGCTGATTCTGGTTCCGGAGTCAGAGGAGGAGCTGGATGTCCTTCTGGAAGAGAAGGAATACCCCTGTGATCTGGCTGAGTATCCTTTTTCCCGCAGGAGTTTTGACAGATTCCGGGAGGCCTGTGTGCCTGCCCGGCTCTGGGAAAACCGGACCATGGTTTTTGGTGGACTTCGGATTAACCGCGGAAGCCGTGAGGTGAGCCTGAACGGGAAAAAACTGGATATCCGTGGCTATGATTACGAAATTCTGGTGATTCTGGCAGAGCATATGGGATCTGTGGTTTCCAGGGAATTTATTGATCAGGTGCTGCCCAGAAGAAAGCGCGGTTCCCTGCGGAATGTGGACACCCATATCAAAAGCCTGCGGAAGCGGCTGGGAGAAGAAGAGCTGATCCAGTGTGTCCGGTCCGTGGGGTACTGCATTTCCCTTCCCTGAAGTCCGGATTTCCACACTTTCCTCTTCCGGGAAAAAGTGCTATAATACAGGGCGTGACAGAGGAGGAAAGACAAAATGAAAGATTTGACAAGTGGAAATCCGGCTAAAATTCTGTGGCTTTTTTCCATTCCCATGCTGGTCAGCGCCATGTTCCAGCAGATTTACAATATTGCCGACAGCATGATTGCCGGTAAATTCGTCGGAGAGGACGCTCTGGCGGCGATTGGCGCATCCTATCCTATTACCATGATCTTTATGGCCATTGCCATGGGTATCAATATCGGCTGTTCCGTTGTGATTTCCCAGCTTTTCGGCGGGAAAAAGTACAGGGAAATGAAAACAGCTGTCACCACCACCTTTCTGGCCTGTCTGTGCATCTGTCTTCTGCTGACTGCAGGAGGGCTGCTGCTGTGCGGACCGCTTCTGAGAATGATTCAGACCCCGGATAATGTATTTGAAGACGCTGCTCTTTATCTGAAAATCTATATCGGCGGACTGAGCTTTCTTTTTCTCTACAATATCTGTACGGGAATTTTCACGGCTCTGGGAGATTCCAGGACGCCGCTGTATTTTCTGATTGCTTCTTCCCTTGGAAATATTCTTCTGGATCTGGCGTTTGTCACCCTTGTAAAATGGGGCGTGGCGGGTGTGGCCTGGGCCACCTTTACCGCCCAGGGAATTTCTTCGGTGCTTTCCATAGTGACTCTGGCGGGAAAGCTCAGGCAGATTGAAACGGAGGAAAAGCCGGCCCCCTTCTCATGGGAAATGCTGAGAAAAATCGGACGGATTGCCGTTCCCAGCATTCTGCAGCAGAGCTTTATTTCCGTGGGAAACATTTTTGTCCAGGCATTGATCAACGGCTTCGGCTCCGCGGCGATTGCCGGGTATTCCGCCGGAATGAAGCTGAATACCTTTGCCATCACCTCCTTTACGACTCTCGGAAACGGCGTTTCCAGCTTTACGGCTCAGAACGTGGGAGCCGGGAAGCTGGAACGGGTAAAGGAGGGCTTCCGGGCGGGACTTGTCATGATGATCCTGATTGCGCTGCCGTTTTTTGCCGCCTTCTTTTTCTTTGACGGTCCCATGCTTCGCCTGTTTATGAATGCGGGCAGTGAAAATGCCATGGCAGTCGGACAGGATTTCCTGCGGATTGTTTCGCCCTTCTATTTTGTGGTCTGCATCAAGCTGCTGGCGGACGGAGTTCTGCGCGGCGCAGGCGCTATGAAGCAGTTTATGATCAGTACCTTCAGCGATCTGATTATCCGGGTAATGTTATCCTATGTGCTGTCCGGCTTCCTGGGAACCACCGGAATCTGGATGTCCTGGCCCATTGGCTGGGTCATTGGGACCAGCCTGTCGGCATTCTTTTATTTCACGGGCAGCTGGAAAAGAGCGGAATTGTAGCAGAAATTACGCGGAACGCTGGAAAAAAGCGGGAATCTGGTATATACTGATTATGGAGAAATGGAAATGTGAGAGGAGATCATTATGAGCAAACACCCAGAAGAGCAGATGCAGGAGCTGGTGAACAGCCTGCTGGAAAGCTATGAGCAGTACCCGATTATCAGCAATGTGGATTCATGCAGCCGGATTAACCGGGACGTGATTCTGCAGATCCTGGAGCAGCTTCGTTATATTGTATTTCCGGGTTATTTTGAAATGAGAAATCTGAAGAGTGAATCTCTTTCCTATCATATCGGAGAAATTCTGGAGAGCATTCAGTACAACCTGACCAAGCAGGTGGCCAGAGCGCTTTATCATGATCCGGAGCATGCTCCGGGATGCTGGGAGAACGGGCGGGAGGAGTCTGCGGAAATTGTACGGAAGTTTCTGGGAACCCTGCCCAGAGTACGGGAGGTGCTGGCTACGGATGTGCAGGCCGGCTATGACGGAGACCCGGCAGCCTTCAATACGGATGAGGTGATTCTGTCTTATCCGGGTCTGTATGCCATTTTTACAAACCGGATCGCCCACGAGCTTCATCTGCTGCATGTGCCGCTGATTCCCCGTATGATGACCGAATATGCCCACAGCCTCACGGGAATTGATATCCATCCGGGGGCTACCATCGGGAAATATTTCTTCATTGACCATGGAACGGGAGTTGTTGTGGGAGAAACCACGCAGATCGGAAATAATGTAAAGCTTTATCAGGGCGTAACGCTGGGCGCATTGTCCACCAGAGGCGGTCAGGTGCTTCGGAATGTGAAACGTCATCCGACCCTGGAGGATAACGTCACCGTGTATTCCGGAGCATCCATTTTGGGAGGAAATACGGTGATCGGCACCGGAGCGGTTATCGGAAGTAATGCCTTTATCACCGCTTCGGTTCCCCCCCATACCCGTGTCAGCATCAAGAATCCGGAGCTCCAGTTCAAGGACCGCTCCAATGTGCGGACTGCCGAGCTGGGACAGGAGGGCTTCTTCAACCGGAAGGAAATCGATTAAGAGCCGAAGAATACGGAAGGATTCAAAGATCCCGGGATTTCAGGATCCCGGGATCAGTTGAAGCCGCGGAAGCCCTTTCCGATGATCTCACTGCTGTTGGTGATCATCATGAAGGCGCCCGGGGAATGAAAATGAATAAAGTTTCGTAATTGTACGGCCTGGCTTCGTTTCATAACTGTGAGAATGATGGTTTTTTCCGCATGGGTATAGGATCCCTCGGCCCGGAAGATGGTGGCGCTGCGGTTCAGCTCCTGAGTAATAAACGTACAGATGGGAGTCGGGTCATCGCACACAATGGTGAAATATTTGCAGAGGTTGATATTTTCAATGACGCCGTCGATGACCAGAGATTTGGCCATGAGTCCGCAGAAGGAAAACAGACCGGTCTGAGGATCAAACAGGAAGCAGGCACAGACGGTGATCAGCAGATCCACGATAAACAGAGCGGTACCGATATTGACGCTGGTATATTTTTTGAAGATCATGGCCAGAATGTCGGTTCCGCCGCCGGAGGCGCCGATGTTGAACAGGAGCGCGGATGCAAAGGCCGGCATGAAAATCGCGAAAATCAGCTCCAGCACAGGCTGGCTGGTCAGAGGGGCGCTCATGGGAAACAGTTTCTCCAGAGCACTTAAGCCTACGGACATCAGAACGCTGACATAGACGGTCTTGATGCCGAAGCTGCGTCCAAGCATGAAAAAACCCAGAACAAGAAGGGCCATGTTGATCCAGAAGGTCCAGGTGCCGGGAGTGATGGGAGAGATCTTCGCCAGGATAATCGCAATACCGGTGACGCCTCCAAAGGAAAAGTTGTTGGGGAATTTAAAGACGTAGATTCCCAGAACCATAATCAGCGTAGCAACTGTCAGAATGGTATATTCGACCGCAGTGTCCCGGAGTTTTGGATTCTTTTTCATAAGGTACCTCTCTGTACTTTGTGTGTATGTATTTTTTAAAACAATGGAATGCATCCCTATTATAGTCGATTTATGCAGGAAGTCAATGGAAAAAATGGACAGGAAATAGGGGAAAAAATAAGCAAAGTAACGGAAAACGGTCGGAAGACAGACAAAGAAAAGGAACGGAAAAGAAAGAGAAGCAGCCGAAAAGAAAGGGATTGACAGCGGGGGAATCCTGTATTACAATGACATTGTAAAAAGACAGAAAATTCATAACAAAGGGGTTATCCTTTCGGATAGCTTCTTTTTTTGTACGTCAAAACGCACAATTTTACAAACAATAGTGGATAGAACCTGGCAAAGGGGTCAGTTCTATATAGAGAGCCGGTTATGCTGTCAATGGGGACAGGACCTTTGTTCATTACACATGTTATGTGGCCGGTATCTCAGAGGCAGAGGCAGCACGGAATTATCCGGGCTGCCTTGCCATTTCCAGAAAGGTTTCCATGGCTTTGCTGACATATTTTCCGGTTTTCCAGTAGAAATGGATCTCGCGGCAGCTCTCCGGTCCGTCCAGCTTGTAGTAGGTCACGTGGGGATGGGGGGGAACGCTCCGCACCAGGGTGTCACTGATGAAGGAAATTCCCATTCCGGAGCCGGTGATGTTGTAGGCGGTTACCTGCTGATCCAGTTCCAGGACAATGTGGGGAAAAAAGCCCGCCTTCCGGCAGAGGGCCATTTCCCGGTGACGTGTGTCGTTTTCCGGTTTCAGGAAAACAAAGGGCTCTTCCCGGAAACGATCCAGAGGAACGGCGGGAATCCCATCCTCCAGGTGGATACCCCGGCGGATGTGATCGCCGGGAAGCCGGTAATCTGTCAGCGACCGGTTGATGGCAAAGGAGGAGGGGACGGCCAGCAGCAGATGTTCGGACTTATACAGAAGGCGGGAAGTAATGGTTTCATTAAAATGGGAATTGTCCACTACCAGATCCAGGGTGCCGTTCTGCAGCAGCAGCTCCAGGCTGGAGCTGCTTTCCTCGATCAGATTGATGGTGATCTGTGGATAGCTTTTGGTGAAACGGCTGATAAGGGAAGGCAGGACATAAGAAGAAAAAAGATGGGTTCCGCCCAGAGAGAGATGGCCGGTTTTCAGTCCGCCCAGGTCCCCAAGGTAATTCTGAAAGCTGTTCTGGACAGCCAGGATCTGCTCCACACATTCAATGTATTTTTCCCCACATTCGGTGAGCCCCACGGGGGTGGTGCTTCTGTCGAAAATGGGGCTTCCGATGCGGTTTTCGATCCGGCGGACCGTGGCGCTTAAGGAGGGCTGGGAAATGTAGAGATTTCTGGCTGCCCTGGAAAAGCTGCGTTCTTTGTAAACTTCATAGATATATTCCATTCCCTGAAACATGGGATCCTCCTGTCATTATTTGTCGGGTGAATCATAACTTTTGAGTTATAAAAAATATAATAATATATGTATTTGATTATATTATAGCAGTTTCATATAATAAGGGCAAGAGAACAAAAACAGAAAATACCAAATCTGAAAAAGGATTGGGAAAACAAGTGAAAAGGAATCGATGACAGATTCAGAACATTATGGGGGAAAAGAAAATGGTAGAGAAAGAAAAAGTAAATGGTGTAGCATATCGGAAGGAAAAGGATTCCATCGGCTCCAAGGCCGTTCCGGGAGATGTGTACTATGGTGTACAGTCCCTGCGTGCCGCGGAGAATTTCCATATCACGGGCCTGTTTATGCATCCGGAAATCATCAACAGCCTGGCTTACATTAAGAAGGCGGCAGCCATCACCAACTGCGAAGCCGGAATCCTGGACAAAAAAATTGCCAATGCCATTGTACAGGCGTGTGATGAGATCCTGGAAGGCAAGATGCACAAGGACTTTATCGTAGACCCGATTCAGGGCGGCGCCGGTACTTCTCTGAATATGAATGCCAATGAAGTAATTGCCAACCGCGCCATCGAGATTCTGGGCGGAGAAAAGGGAGATTACAGTATCGTAAACCCCAATGACCATGTAAACTGCAGCCAGTCTACCAATGATGTCATTCCCACCGCTGGTAAAATGACTTCTCTGCGGCTTCTGCAGCGGACCCAGAAGGAGCTGCGCAGACTGTATGAAGCACTCTGCAAAAAGGCACAGGAATTTGACCATGTGATTAAGATGGGACGTACCCAGATGCAGGATGCCGTTCCCATCCGTCTGGGCCAGGAGTTCAAGGCCTATTCCGTAGCCGTTATGCGGGATATTCACCGGATGGACAAAGCCATGGATGAAATGCGTACCCTGAACATGGGCGGTACGGCAGTGGGTACCGGTCTGAATGCCGATCCCATGTATCTGCGGCGGATTGTACCGAACCTGGCGGAGATCAGTGGTATGGATCTGGTGCAGGCCTTTGACCTGATCGATGCCACCCAGAACCTGGATGCCTTTGTGGCTGTATCCGGCGCGATCAAGGCCTGTGCGGTGACCCTTTCCAAGATTGCCAATGACCTGCGTCTGATGTCTTCCGGTCCCCGGGCAGGTTTCAACGAGATCAATCTTCCGGCAAAGCAGAATGGTTCTTCCATCATGCCGGGCAAGGTGAATCCGGTTATTCCGGAGGTGGTCAACCAGGTGGCCTTCAATATTATCGGAAACGATGTGACCATTACCATGGCGGCAGAGGCAGGACAGCTGGAGCTGAACGCCTTTGAGCCCATCGTGTTCTACTGCATCTTCCAGTCCATCGATACCCTGGGTTATGCGGTACATACCTTTGTTGATAACTGTGTAACCGGAATCACGGCAAATGAGAACCGCTGCCGTTACCTGGTGGAAAACAGTGTGGGCGTGATCACCGCGATCTGTCCCCATGTGGGATATCAGAAGGCTGCGGATATCGCGAAGCGGGCCATCAAGTCCGGCGAATCGGTTCGGACCCTGATCCTGCAGGAAGGCCTGATGACCGAGGAAGAACTCAACAGTATTCTGGATCCGGTTTCCATGACAGAGCCGGGTATCTCCGGCAAGGAACTGCTGCTGAAGAAAATGTAAGCAGAGAAGAAAACAGAAAAGAACAAAGAAAAGAACAAAAAGGGGCTGCCGCATTTTGATTCGTGCGACAGCCCTTATTAACTCAGAATTTACGGTTTTTCAATGCCGGTATTTATGCTGCTTCTTCCGAATTCCAGAACAATTCTCCGGTTTTCCGCACCTCTTTTACGTTCAGCTTCACTGCATTGGCGAATTTGACGGAAGACTCTTCTTCCTGCCAGGCTCCCCAGAATTTCTTCCCGGTAACAGTTCCTGCATTGACAGAAATCCTGGAATTTCCAAATGCAATGAACATGGCGGGACCACTGGAGTCACAGGAGGAGGTGAATGTTCCGCTGGTTACTTTTGCGGTGGTTTCGCCGTAGGTTTCCAGAACGGACCAGGCAGATTTTACAGTTACGCTGCTGAGTGTCATGG
>JAXEJQ010000089.1:0-31589 GCA_034101475.1 Candidatus Limivivens sp. | reverse complement strand
TCAGGAAACTGCTCAAATAGTTTACGCCCGGTGATCCCTTTCAGATATTTTACTATCGTGGTCACAGATAATTTAGGCGGGGCTGACACAAAACAGTGCACATGATCACATTCCCCACACTCAAAAAGAGGAACGGTAAATTCCTTTTCTTCTGCGATCTGCTGGACCAGTTCCTTTAAATATGCCTCAATCTCAGCGTTTCATATCTTACAGCGGTACTTGACTGACCACACCATATGGTAATTGATATTGCACACAAGTGCGATAATGTATAAGATTTTCTTTCATACATATAGTGTATAATATGTATACAGATACGTCAAGAGAAATCGAACATATTTTCGAATTTTATTTTATAAAATCAAGGCTGGATACAGCCATCTAATAATAAAAAAGTTTTGAAAAATGTGCAAACATGCACAAAACTGACACTTTCATCTCGACAATTGAATAACCGAGGATTCCCGCTTATCATCCTAAAAAGTCATTTAACTGTTTGCAAAAACATATGAAAAAATATTGGAACTATTGAGAACAGGCCGAATCACTTGCTGATGAGGCCGTAAGAATATGATTCAGGTGTGAGCAACCCCATGAAAATCGGCGCAGCCGATTTTCATGGGGTTGCGAATCGTATCTGTGAAGGTACTGAACAGATACGACAAAAATACTTATTTCAAAGGTTCTTTGGAAGGCATCCCTGCTTTTCTTGGATATTTTTTCGGCGTTGTCTTTTCCTTCTCTATAATAACCAGCGAACGTTCAATTTCACTTCCAGGAAGGTAAAAATGAATCACATCCTTCTGAACTCCTCCCAATAAAAAGATTGCCTTTTCAGACTCCCGAATCTCCTGCTCCACACTGCCGGATTTGTAAGAAACAAACCGACCGCCTATCTTTGTATATGGAATACAATACTCTGAAAGAGAAGCCAGATTGGCAACTGCCCTGGATACAACCAGATCAAAACCTTCCCGATATTCAGGCTGCCTTGCAAAATCTTCCGCTCTCCCATGAACTGCCGAAATATTGGAAAGCTCCAGTCTTTCAATGACTTCATTTAAAAATTTCACCCGTTTGTTCAGAGAATCCAAAAGCACAATCTCCAGCTCCGGAAATACGATTTTCAGAGGAATTCCAGGAAATCCTGCACCTGTTCCCACATCCAGAAGACGATAGGGCTGATCGATTGTTACTCCTTTTACCAGTGCCAGACTGTCGACAAAATGCTTCTGCATGACCTCTTCAAAATCTGTAATTGCCGTCAGATTCATAAATGAATTCCATTCTATCAGAAGGTCATAGTATGTCTGAAACTGGCTGATCTGAGCCTCAGAAAGAGTAATTCCAAGCTGTCTGCATCCTTCCATAAGAACCTGATATTTCTGTTCCATGACTTCCTCCATTTCTTCGTACAATTATTATGAGCCAAGGGCCAAATGGACATAAAAATTCGTGCTTGCATGAATTTTTATGTCTATGGGGCCCGCAAAACATGAGCAAGCAGCCATTTTTCGCAGAAAAATGAGCGAATTGCGAATGTTTTCGTCGATTTTGAAAGTGCGCAGCACGGAAAAATCGACGGAAGGCTCATTTTCCGGGTAACTCATATTATGAGCCAAGGGCCAAATGGACATAAAAATCCGTGCTTGCATGGATTTTTATGTTTATGGGGCCCGCAAAACATGAGGATATGAGGATAATTCTTAATCACCGGCTGTGCAGATGCTGCTCCAGATAAACCAGAAGCACAGAAATGTCCGCCGGTGACACACCGGAAATCCGGGATGCCTGTCCAATGGAAGCGGGTTCATAGGCTTTCAGCTTCTGCTTTGCCTCAATCCGAAGACTGTATACATCATCATAATCCAGGTCTTTGGGGATTTTTTTTGATTCCAGCTTCTTAAACTGCTCCACCTGCTTCATCTGACGCCTGATATAACCATCATATTTGATATTAATATTTACCTGTTCCTGCACATCTTCCGGCAGTCTGGGACGTTCCGGATCAATTGCAGCCAACATTTCATAGGTCAGTTCGGGCCTGCGGATCAGTTCCCCAAGCGTTGTACCGGATTTCAGAACTGTACTTTCATGAGCCTCCAGAAAGGCCTGAACCTCCGGTGTCCCGCCCAGATTCAGATGCTCCACTCTCTGAATTTCCTCTTCAATCTGCCGTTCTTTCTGAAGCAGCTTCTGATAACGCTCCTCTGAAATCAAACCTGTCTGATATCCTTTTTTGGTCAGGCGCAGATCCGCGTTATCCTGGCGAAGAAGAAGCCGATATTCTGCTCTGGAGGTCATCATCCGGTAAGGCTCTCTGTTTTCTTTGGTTACCAGATCGTCAATCAAAACGCCGATATATGCCTCGGAACGGTCGAGAATCAGGGGTTCTCTCCCAAGAACCTTCATCGCTGCATTGATTCCCGCAATCAGTCCCTGAGCCGCTGCTTCCTCATATCCGGAGCTCCCGTTGAACTGTCCGCCGCTGAACAATCCCTTTATTTTCTTGAATTCCAGGGAAGAATCCAGCTGAATCGGATTAATGCAGTCATACTCAATGGCATACGCATTCCGGACAATTTTTACGTTCTCCATACCTGCCACACTGTGATACATGGCATACTGAACGTCCTCCGGCATGGAGCTGGACATACCGCCCACATACATTTCATTGGTATGCAGCCCTTCCGGCTCCAGGAAAACCTGATGGCGGTCTTTATCGGCAAATTTCACTACCTTGTCCTCAATGGACGGACAATAGCGGGGACCGGTTCCTTCAATAGCCCCGGAGTACAATGGCGACCGATCCAGATTCGCACGGATAATTTCATGGGTTTTCGGATTCGTATAGGTCAGCCAGCAGGATGCCTGTTCAATCTGAACATCCTCCGGATCTGTAGTAAAGGAAAACGGTATGACCCGTTCATCCCCAAACTGCTCTTCCATCTTTGAAAAATCGATGGAACGGCGGTCCACACGGGCCGGAGTACCCGTTTTAAAGCGGTACATTTCGATTCCATGGGCTTTCAGGGAAGCTGTCAGGTGATTGGCCGCCTGAAGCCCGTTTGGCCCTGTATAGGTGCTTACATCGCCGTAGATGCACCTTGCGTTCAGGTAGGTCCCTGTACAAAGGACACAGGCTTTACAGTGATAAATGGCCCCGGAGCAGGTCTTTACCCCGATCATCTGCTTTTCCTCTGTGACCGGATCATCCTCAGTAAGAATCTCAGCCACTTCTGCCTGTTTGATATACAGGTGATCTGTATTTTCCAGAACCTTTCTCATGCTTCTGGAATACTCCGCCTTATCTGCCTGTGCCCGCAGCGAATGGACGGCCGGTCCTTTTGACTGATTCAGCATTTTCGACTGAATAAAGGTTTTGTCAATATTTTTCCCCATTTCACCGCCCAGAGCATCCACTTCCCGGACCAGATGCCCTTTCGAGCTTCCGCCTACATTCGGGTTGCAGGGCATTAATGCAATGCTGTCCACGCTGACCGTAAAGACAACGGTCTCCAGCCCCAGCCTGGCACATGCCAGAGCCGCCTCACAGCCCGCATGCCCTGCTCCTACTACTACTACGTCAACATATTCTTCTACTGTATTCATCTGTTTTCCCCTTATGCAGTCTGTATCATTCTTCTCCGGCTTATTTTCCCATGCAGAACTTCCCGAAAATTTCGTTTACCAGATCCTCTCCCACTGATTCGCCCAGAATCTCACCCAGCGCTTCATAAGCGTTCATCAGGTCAATGGAATAGAAATCCTCCGGCATCTGCATATTCAGGCTCTCACGCACCTGCTGAAGACTTTCCCGGGCATTTTCCAGGGCTGCCTTCTGCCGCATGTTCGTAATATAAATTTCATCGTTAAAGGTCAGTTTTCCATCAAAAAACAAATCCTTCAGGGCTGTTTCCAGTTCATCGATTCCCGTCTGTTCCCTGGCGGATACCGAAAGAATCTTCCAAACCTCCCGGCAGTCCAGTCTGCTTTGCAGCTCTTCCTCAGAAGTGACCGTCTTCAGATCCGATTTATTCATCAAAATAATTGCTTTTTTCCCCTTCAGAAGCTCCATGATCGCCTGATCATTTTCATCCAGCGGTGTCGAGGAATCCACCACATACAGAATCAGATCGGCACCCTTTGCATATTCCCTGGCCCGGGATACACCGATTTTTTCCACGATATCCTCAGTATCACGGATACCGGCCGTATCTGTCAGCTTCAGCGTAATTCCGTGAATATTGACGGTTTCTTCCAGAACATCCCGGGTGGTTCCCGCAATCTCGGTGACAATGGCGCGCTCTTCACCAGAAAGCAGATTCAAAAGAGAAGATTTTCCGGCATTGGGCTTTCCTACAATTACCGTTCTGATCCCTTCTGTCAGGATCTTACCGTTTTCCGAACTGGCAATCAGCTTTTCAATCTCCCGAATCCACTCCTCATTCTTTTCGGTAAGCTGTTCCGGATATTCCTCAAGTCTGATGTGCTCCGGATCATCCAGCGCCGATTCAATAAACGCAATCTGATACAGGATTTCTTCCCGGATTTCCCGGATTTTCTTCTGAACAGAGCCCTTCAGCTGGCTCAGAGAACTCTTTAAAGCATATTCATTTTTCGCCTGAATCACATCGATGACCGCTTCCGCCCTGGACAGATCGATTCTCCCGTTTAAAAAAGCTCTTTTGGTAAATTCTCCTGGTTCCGCCGGTCTGGCGCCATTTCTGATCACAGTTTCCAGCACCCGCTTCATGGCGTAGACTCCACCGTGGCAGTTGATTTCCACCGTATCCTCCGCCGTAAAGCTTCGCGGACCCTTCATCAACATAACCAGAACCTCATCGACCATTTTATCCCCATCATAAATATAACCGTAGTGGATTGTGTGGGTAGGCTGTTCGGAAAGTCTTTTCCGGCTGCCGGGGCTTTTATAAACCCGATCCGCCACGGCGATGGCCTCTTCCCCGCTGATTCTGATAATCCCGATTCCCGACTCGCTGACCGCGGTGGAAATCGCTGCAATCGTATCTTTCTTCATAATATGCCTCTATTTGCCTCTTTTTCCGGCGGATTTCTGATGTTCGCTCCCGCTTCGCTGCCTGATTCGGTTAAAAAAGCCGCGCAGGACGCTGCGAAAACTCGCGGCTGCCTGCAGCGGCCTCTTTTGTATCGGAAAACAGATCAGTGCTGTTCCCGATCCTGCTGCTTTTTCAAGGTAACGACTACTTTACGGTAAGGCTCTTCTCCTTCACTGTGAGTGGACACATAAGGATTGTTCTGAAGGGCAGAATGAATGATTCTTCGCTCATAGGGATTCATCGGCTCCAGGAATACGGTCTTTCTGGTTCTGCGAACCTTTGACGCGATATTTCTGGCCAGATTTTCCAGAGTTTCCTTCCTTCTTCTGCGGTAATCCTCCGTATCAACCTTCACACGCACATAGGAGGACTTTCCTTTGTTTACCACAAGACTGGTCAGATACTGTACGGAATCCAGAGTCTGTCCTCTCTTTCCGATCAGAATGCCCATATCGTCTCCATCCAGATCAATGTTCAGAGTCTCTTCATCATCGAAGCTGCATTTGATGGTAACTTCCATCCCCATAGCGCTCAGAGTCTTCTTCAGGAACTCTTCCGCACGCTGAATAGCCTCTTCCTGATTGACCGGAGCTTTGGGGGCTGCCGGTTTCTTCGGCTCCTGAATTTCTTTTGCTTTTTTTTCAGGCTCCTTTACAACAGGCTTCGGCTCTTTTGCCGCTTTCATTTCTCTGATTTCTTTAACTTCTTTAACTTCTTTAACTTCTTTAACTTCTTTTACTTCTTTTACTTCTTTCGCTTCTTTGAACTCTCTGCTTTCCTTCGCACGATCTTTTTCTTTTACGTGTTCCTTTTCTCTGACACGTTCTTTTTCTTTGGCGTATTCTTTCGCCTTCGGCTTCTCTTTCTCTTTCGGAGTTTCCCGGAAACTTTCTTTGAAGGTATTCCTTTCCGCCTTCGTATTCACCGTCTCTCTGATTGTCTCTTTGATTGCCTCTTCAAAGCTTTCTTCAGCCGATTCTTTTTTTCTGGCACGGATTACCGCAGGTTTGCTGCCAAACCCAAGGAAGCCGGCACTTCCTTTTTCCAGAACCTCGTATTCGATGTTGTCACTGCTGGTTTCCAGCTGAATCGCTGCTTCGATAATCGCATCGGAAACCGTTTTGGCTGAAACTCTGATGTATTCCATAATCAACCCTCCTATTTTTTGTTTCTCTCATTGTACTGCTGCACCATTCTGGCCTTCGCAGCGATACTTCCAGGCTTCGCGTCACTGTGCTTCTGGTAATATTCGGTGGAATCCTGGATCTTTTTCTGGCGCTCTTCTTCCGAAGTCTGCTTTTTCGACGGGTTTTCCGTTTCTTTAACGGTCATTCTGGCCTTTGCCTGATTACTTACTTTCTGAGGAGGTAAGCCCTGTTTTTCACGTTTTTTATTTTCCTTTTCCAGGTTCTTCGCAATCAGGGCATCAATGTCCATATTATCCATTTTCTTATTGGTGATAACCTGTACAATACTGCGGACAACTGCACTGGCAATCCAGTAAATACCAAGACCTGCCGGAAGTGTGAAGCAGAATACCATGGACATAATCGGCATTACATTGTTCATCATCTTCATGGAATTGGCCATGGTGTTGTCGCTGTCGCCGGACTGGGTCTCAGCCTGGGGCATCAGCTTGGTATTCAGCCACTGGGTAACACCTGCAAGTACCGGGATCATCAGGGCGCCGATCACCAGAAGCCATTTTCCTTCACTGAACGCAGAGGTCAGAACATTCAAAGGTGCATCGGAAATATTCAGTCCCAGGAAGTAATTCATATGATCCAGTGTTTCCTGAGTACCGGAGATGCTGTCGGTCAGTGTGGGGAATTTTTCGGCAAGACTCGTCCAGTCTGCCGGTTTTAATTTATAAAGGGTATCAACAATACTTTCTGCATTAAATCCAAGCTTTTCAAAATTTACCTGATTCTTCGTGGCAAACTCACTGAGGAGCTCCTGTGCGCCGTCAACGGCCAGAATCTGATTTACCAGGCCCATCATGGAATTTTTCACACCGTCTACATATGCCGGAACATTCCAGATTACACGGTATAACGCAAACAGAATCGGGAACTGAATCAACAGAGGCAGACAGCTTCCTGTGGGGGAAACGCCGTATTTCGCATAAACGGCTTTTGTCTCCTCATTCATTTTCATCATGGAAACCTGATCCTGTTTTCCTTTATATTTTTTCTGAATTTTCTGAATCTCAGGGTTCATCTGGGCGGAAAGCTTCGAGAACTTCTGCTGTTTAATGGTCATGGGAACCATCAGTGCATAAATAATAATCGTAAACAAAATGATGCAGAGACCGATATTCTGTATACCGAATACTCCCAAGAAGTTAAATATGGCATTCATAATAATGCCGAGAAGCGTTGCAACAGGTCCGATAATAAAAGTGTTGCTCTTCGTTAATAACATAATTTCCTCCTAAACTGTCATGCCTGCCCGGCAGGCTTCCTCAAATCGGAATTTCAGGGAACCGGATCGTATCCGCCCTTGGAAAATGGATTACACCGGAGGATTCTCCAGCACGCCAAAATCGTCCCCTTAAAAGCACCATACTTTTCAATGGCCTCCAGCCCGTACTGAGAACAGCTCGGGATATAGGGACATTTCGTACTTTTTAAAGGAGACAAATACTTTTTATAAAATTTAATCATCGCGATTAAGATCTTTTTCATTTTCATCTACCATCATGCCATGAAGACCTGCAAGATGCAGCAGAGCGCTTTCGATCTCCGCATAGCGCTTTCCCTTCGCGGTTCCTCTGGCAATCACTATAAAATCATAACCTGTCCGAAACTTTCCTTCATTTAAACGGTAGCTCTCGCGGATCAGACGGGTAAGGGTATGCCTTACAACGCTGTTTCCCACCTTTTTGCTGACAGAAATACCCACACGATTTTTATCTGTTCCTGTCTTATTCACATACATGACAAGATATCTGTTTGCTTTTGACGTCCCGTTTTTATAAACGACCTGAAAATCTCTGTTCTTTTTTAGTGATTCTGAAAATTTCATAAGAGATTCCTTATTTTTCCCTGCAACCTGCAAAGAGAAGAAAAGGCCACAAATCTGCGGCCTATGCTGATAAAACTTTTCTTCCTTTTGCTCTTCTGGCAGCGAGAACTTTTCTTCCGCTTGCTGTGCTCATTCTTGCTCTGAATCCATGAACTTTTGATCTGGATCTCTTTTTCGGCTGAAATGTCATTTTCATAAGTCTGGCACCTCCTTTTCTATCCACCGTATATCTGAAACACATCTATATCAAGTGGTACTATTAACAAGCTTACGCTTTAAAACATCATTTCAATTATATTCGGTCGCGCCTGTAAAGTCAAGCGCATGATTCATTTTTTTATAAGTTTCTTCTTCCTTAAGCTCTTTCCACCATAAACAGTGGATAACTCCTGTATTTGTCAACATGCTGTGGAAAACTGTCTTCTCCGCGTCCAGGCTGCTCTTCTCTTTTCCACTTATCCACACACCTTTCCTCCACATTCCACAACCCCCGTAAATATCAAGCCTATTCCCGGTTTCCCTGTAAAATTCCACCATGAAATCCACTGAAAAACTGCGGTTTTAAACACTTTATCCAAAGTTATCCACACTTTGGGGATAAGTTGTGGATAACTTTGGGATATCCTGTGAAAAATAAAATCACAATTTCCAACTTTCCCTTTTTTTCGGGCTTTCCAGGGTGTTAATAATGTGTTTTAGGGTATTCACAAGTTGTCAACAGGGCATGTGGACAATATTTATCCACATAAACCGAAATTTCTGATTGCTAAATCGGCGGTTTTGGTTTAATATTATTGTAGGAAAATTGGCTTTCTAAGATGATTGTGGAGATGACAGCGACCTGCACAGGCTGCAGGTTCTGTTTTCACGTATGCCTTTTCGCAGAAAAAGGGACCGCAATCATTATTTCGTATGTAAATAAGTAAGGAGTTTGTTCAATGGAAACGATTTTACAAAAGTGGGAAGAAATACTCGCACTTGTTAAAGAAGAACATGAACTGACGGATGTTTCCTTCACCACTTGGCTGAAACCCCTGAAGGTTCACAGCTTCGATGAAACGGATGCGGGAAACGTCCTCTATCTTCTGGTGCCCTCCGAACAGATGGGAGTAAATTACATCAGCAAAAAATACACCCTTCCGATTAAAGTTGCCATCGCAGAAATCACCGGTATCAACTGCAGTATCGAATTCATTCTGCCGGAGGAGGCAAAACAGCGTGAAAAACAGAAAGCGGCCGCTCCCACGGCCCTGAATGCCAGCATTGAAAAAGCAAATTTAAATCCGAAATATACCTTTGACACCTTTGTCGTAGGTCCCAATAACCAGCTGGTTCACGCCGCTTCTCTGGCGGTGGCGGAATCTCCCGGCGAAGCCTACAATCCGCTGTTTATCTACGGAGATGTGGGACTTGGAAAAACACACCTGATGCATTCCATTGCACATTTTATTCTGGAACGCAATCCAGACGCAAAGGTTCTCTATGTAACCAGCGAATCCTTCACCAACGAACTGATCGAAGCCATCCGAAACGGAAACAACACCGCCATGAGCAAATTCCGCGAAAAATACCGGAATATCGACGTTTTGCTGATCGACGATATCCAGTTTATCATTGGAAAGGAATCCACTCAGGAGGAATTTTTCCATACCTTTAATGATCTGCACGGCGCAAAAAAGCAGATTATTATTTCATCCGATAAACCGCCCAAGGAGATGCAGACCCTGGAGGGCCGTTTAAGATCCCGTTTTGAATGGGGTCTCATTGCTGACATTTCCTCGCCGGATTACGAAACCCGAATGGCGATTCTGCGCAAAAAAGAAGAACTGGACGGCTATACCATTGACGATGAGGTCATCAAATACATTGCTACAAACATTAAGTCCAACATCCGGGAACTGGAAGGCGCGCTGAACAAGCTCATTGCCTGCAGCCGTCTGGAAAAGAAGGAAATTACCATTCAAATGGCGGAGGAAGAGCTGAAGGATATTATCTCGCCCGATGAAAAACGGGAAATAACCCCGGATCTGATCATCGAAACCGTGGCGGAACACTTTGGCATCAATGCAGCCGATATTAAAGGAAACAAACGAAACTCCGAGATTGTCAGACCCAGACAGATCGCCATGTATCTCTGCCGGAATCTGACAGAAACTCCTCTGAAGCAGATCGGAGTCTACATGGGCAAAAAAGACCACACGACAGTCCTTCACGGAGTCAAAACCATTGCAAATGAGCTGGAACAATCGGAAACACTGCGCAGCACTGTGGAAGTTATCAAGAAAAAGCTGATGCCCGGTTGATAACTATCCACATTCATCCACAGGGATTTCCCACAGAAAACCGGATAATTCACACGGTTCATCCACAGCGGAAAACCTGTAAAATCAAGGGTTTGAAGTACTTATACACAAATCCACATCCCCTAAGACGAAGACGACGGACCTTCTCTTAAATATTTATCTAAAGGCGGCTGGCCGAAGGAGACTGAAAAACCATGAAACTGATCTGTTCAAAAAATAATCTGCAAAAAAGCGTAAACATCGTCCTGAAGGCAGTACCATCCAAAACAACAATGCCGATTCTGGAATGCATTCTGATTGAGGCATCCGCAGGTGAGATTAAATTCACCACCAACGATATGGAACTCGGCATTGAGACCAAAGTGGAAGGTCAGATCCTGGAAAAAGGTACCATTGCCCTGGATGCCAAAATTTTTTCCGACATTGTACGAAAACTGCCGGACAACGAGGTAACCATCGAAACGGACAACAAGCTTCAGGCTACGATTACCTGCGAGAAAGCAAAATTCACAATTTCGGGAAAATCCGGCGAAGACTTCGCCTGCCTTCCCTATGTGGAAAAACAGGAATGCATCACCATTTCCCAGTTTACCCTGCGTGAACTGGTGAGACAGACTATTTTTTCCATTGCTGTCAACGAGAACAACAAGATGATGACCGGAGAACTGTTCGAGGTAGACGGAAACATCCTGAAAGTGGTTTCCCTTGACGGACACCGGATCTCCATCCGACGCACGGAACTGAAAGAATCCTACGACAAACACAAAGTGGTTGTTCCCGGAAAAACCCTCACTGAGGTCAGCAAGATCTTATCCGGTGAGACGGAAGATCAGGTCAGCCTCTTCTTCACCGAAAACCATATCGTTTTTGAATTTGATGATACAGTTGTCGTTTCCAGGTTGATTGAAGGAGAATATTTCCGCATCGAACAGATGCTTTCCAGCGATTATGAAACAAAAGTCACAATCAACAAAAAAGAATTGCTGAACTGTATTGACCGTGCCACTCTTCTGGTTAAAGAGAGTGACAAAAAACCAATTATTATAACAATCACAGAAAACAATATGGAACTCAGAATCAATTCTGACATTGGATCTATGGATGAAGAAATTGACATCGAAAAAGAAGGCAAAGATATCAAAATCGGCTTTAATCCGAAGTTCCTGATCGATGCCCTCCGTGTGATCGATGATGAAACAGTGGATATCTATCTTGTCAACCCCAAAGCCCCCTGCTTCATCCGGGATCAGAATACCTCCTACATCTATCTGATTCTGCCGGTAAACTTTACTGCCTGAGAGAGGATTGAAACATGCAGACGATCAAACTGAGAGACGATTATATTAAACTGGGCCAGGCCCTGAAGGCAGCCGGCCTGTGCGAATCCGGCGTGGATGCCAAATTTGCCGTGCAGGACGGAAAGGTGAAGTTGAACGGCGAAACGGAACTGCAGAGAGGGAAAAAACTTTATGATGGCGATCTGGTAGAGTATAACGGAGAAACCATCAAAATTATAAAATGAAAGCTGCAGACTCCGAATATTACGGTAAAAAAGTATGATCATTGAATCCTTAAAGCTTGAAAACTTCCGGAATTACGAAACCCTGGATCTGACCTTTGATCCCGGGACAAACATTTTCTATGGGGACAATGCCCAGGGAAAGACCAATATCCTGGAATCCATTTATCTTTGCGGCACAACCAAATCCCACAAAGGCAGCAAGGATCGGGAAATGATCCGTTTTGACCGGGAAGAGGCCCATCTCTGTATGGAGCTTCGGAAAAATGAAATTTTATATAAAATTGACATGCATCTTCGGAAAAACAAAGCCAAAGGCATCGCCATCAACGGTGTTCCGATCCGTAAAGCCAGTGAGCTTTTAGGCATCGGAAACTTTGTGTTTTTTTCGCCGGAGGATCTGAACATCATCAAGAACGGACCTGCTGAGCGCAGAAGATTTCTGGATCTGGAGCTCTGCCAGCTCAACAGGGTCTATCTGTATAATCTGACAAATTACAACAAAATTCTGAATCAGCGAAATAAGCTTCTGAAGGATGCCCCCTGGCATCCGGAATATCTGGATACCCTGGATATCTGGGATATCCAGATGGCAGAATTCGGAAAAAAGGTGATCCGGGAGCGGGCAGACTTTACCGAGCGCCTGAACGGAATTATTTCCGGGGTACATAAAAGCCTTACCGGAGGAAAAGAGGAAATCCGGATCAGCTATGAAGAAAATGTTCCGGAGGCAGAGCTGCAGCAGCGGCTTTCGGAGAACCGGGAAAGGGACTTTCGGATGAAGACGACTCAGACGGGTCCTCACCGGGACGATCTCTGCTTTCAGGTCAACGGGATCGATATCCGGAAATTCGGCTCCCAGGGACAGCAGCGCACCGCCGCACTATCTCTGAAGCTGGCGGAAATCGAGCTGGTAAAACAGGAAATCCACGACAGTCCGGTGCTTTTGCTGGATGATGTCCTGTCTGAGCTGGACCGGAACAGGCAACACTATCTTCTGGAAAGTCTTGATCAGATCCAGACGCTGATCACCTGTACGGGGATCGACGATTTTGTGGAAAATCAATTTGAACTAAACCGGGTATTCCGGGTTACAAACGGAATCGTAAAAGAATGACAAGGAGGTTCACATGAATACAGAACAGAAATCAGAATATGGAGCGGATCAGATTCAGATTCTGGAAGGGTTGGAAGCTGTCCGCAAAAGGCCGGGCATGTATATCGGCAGCACCTCTGGCAGAGGACTTCATCATCTGGTTTATGAAATCGTAGACAATTCGGTGGATGAGGCTCTGGCAGGTTATTGTGATACGATTCAGGTAACGATCAATCCGGGAAATTCCATTACCGTTGTTGACAACGGCCGTGGAATTCCCGTTGGAATCAATCATAAATCAGGCCTTCCGGCTGTGGAAGTGGTATTTACCGTGCTCCATGCCGGAGGAAAATTCGGCGGAGGCGGATATAAGGTGTCCGGAGGTCTGCATGGTGTGGGCGCTTCCGTTGTAAACGCCCTGTCGGAATGGCTGGAAGTGACCATTTACCATGAAGGAAAAATATACCGGCAGCGCTATGAAAGAGGCCATGTCTGCTACAGTCTGAAGGTGATCGGAGAATGTGAGGCAGGAAAATCCGGAACGACCGTTACCTTCCAGCCGGATAAGGAAATTTTCCGGGAAACCACAGAATTTGAGTTTAATATCTTAAAGCAGCGTCTCAGAGAGATGGCATTTCTGACCAAGAATGTCAAAATCATTCTCAGGGATGAGCGGGAGGAAGAGATCAAGGAAAAGACCTTCCACTACGAGGGCGGTATCAAGGAATTTGTTGCTTACCTGAACAAAGGCAAAACGCCTCTCTACCCGGATGTGATCTACTGCGAGGGTATGCGTGACGGCATTTATGTGGAGGTCGCCATGCAGCACAACGACGCCTATAATGAAGGCGCCTACAGTTTTGTCAATAACATCAATACGCCGGAGGGCGGCACCCACCTGACCGGATTTAAGAATGCCATTACAAAGACCTTTAATGCCTATGCGAAGGCAAATAAACTGGTCAAGGAAACGGAGAGTCTTTCCGGAGAGGATATCCGGGAAGGACTGACAGTCGTTGTCAGCGTAAAAATTGAAAATCCACAGTTTGAGGGCCAGACTAAGCAGAAGCTTGGAAACAGCGAGGCCCGGGGAGTGGTGGAAAGCATTGTTTCTGAGCAGCTGATGATTTATCTGGAGCAGCATCCACAGGTGGCAAAGCTGATTCTGGAGAAATCCATTCTGGCGCAGAGGGCCAGAGAGGCAGCCAGAAAAGCCAGAGATCTGACCAGAAGAAAATCTGCTCTGGACGGTCTTTCCCTCCCGGGAAAGCTGGCAGACTGCTCAGACCGGGATCCGAAAAACTGTGAAATCTACATCGTTGAGGGAGATTCCGCAGGCGGCTCCGCCAAGACAGCCAGAAGCCGGGCGACCCAGGCGATTCTGCCTCTGCGCGGTAAAATTCTGAACGTGGAGAAGGCCAGACTGGATAAAATTTACGGAAACGCGGAGATCAAGGCCATGATTACCGCCTTTGGAACGGGAATTCATGATGATTTTGATATCACCAAGCTGCGCTACCACAAAATCATTATCATGACCGATGCCGATGTGGACGGAGCTCATATCAGTACCTTGCTTCTGACCTTTCTGTACCGTTTCATGCCGGAGCTGATCAAACAGGGATATGTGTATCTGGCACAGCCGCCCCTTTACAAGATCGAGAAGAATAAAAAGGTGTGGTATGCCTACAGCGATGAGGAACTGAACAAAATCCTGGCGGAAATCGGCCGGGATCAGAACAATAAAATCCAGCGCTACAAAGGACTGGGAGAGATGGATGCGGAACAGCTCTGGGAAACCACCATGGATCCCGAGCGCCGGATTCTGCTTCGGGTGAATATGGATGAGGATTCCGCCTCCGAGCTGGATGTGACCTTTACCACTCTGATGGGCGATCAGGTGGAGCCCAGACGGGAGTTTATCGAAGAAAACGCCAAATTCGTTAAAAATCTTGACATTTAGGAGGAAAAGCCGTGGAAGACAATATTTTTGATAAAATCCATGAGGTCGATCTGAAAAAGACCATGGAAGAATCGTATATCGACTATGCCATGAGCGTCATCGCCCAGCGGGCACTCCCGGATGTCAGAGATGGACTGAAGCCGGTGCAGCGGCGTGTGCTGTATTCCATGATTGAGCTGAACAACGGTCCGGATAAGCCACACAGAAAATGTGCCCGTATCGTCGGCGATACCATGGGTAAATATCATCCCCATGGAGACAGCTCCATCTACGGGGCCCTGGTCAACATGGCTCAGGAGTGGAACTTCCGCTATCCGCTGGTGGACGGACACGGAAACTTTGGTTCTGTGGACGGCGACGGAGCGGCAGCCATGCGTTATACCGAGGCCAGACTTAGCAAAATCTCTATGGAGATGCTGGCGGATATCAACAAAAATACCGTGGATTTTGTCCCGAACTTTGATGAGACCGAGAAGGAGCCAACGATTCTGCCTTCCCGTTTTCCGAACATTCTGGTAAACGGAAGCTCCGGTATCGCGGTTGGTATGGCCACTAATATTCCACCTCACAATCTGCGTGAGGTGATTAACGGTGTGCTGAAAATCATTGAGAACCGGGTGGAAAATGGCCGGGCCACAGAGATTGAGGAAATTCTGGGCATTATCAAGGGGCCGGATTTTCCCACGGGCGCCCAGATTCTGGGAACCAGAGGGATCGAGGAAGCTTACCGCACCGGAAGAGGGAAGATCCGCGTCCGCGCGGTGACGGAAATTGAATCCCTGCCCAACGGAAAGAGCCGGATTCTGGTATCCGAGCTTCCCTATATGGTCAACAAGGCAAGGCTGATTGAAAAAATGGCCGAGCTGGTCAGAGATAAAAAGATTGACGGCATCACCGGCATCACCGATGAATCCAGCCGGGAGGGCATGCGGATCAATATCGAACTTCGCAGAGATGTCAACGCCAGCGTTGTCCTGAATCAGCTTTACAAGCATACCCAGCTGCAGGACACCTTCGGTGTGATTATGCTGGCGCTGGTGAACAATGAGCCGAAGATTATGAGCCTTCTGGATATTCTGAATCATTATCTCCGTCATCAGGAGGAAGTGGTTACCAGAAGAACCAGATATGAACTGAATAAGGCGGAGGAGCGTGCCCATATTTTGCAGGGACTGCTCATCGCCCTTGACAATATTGACGAAGTCATCCGGATAATCAGGGGATCTCAGAATACCCAGCTTGCAAAGGAAGGGCTGATTGCCCGGTTTGGGCTGTCGGATGCCCAGGCGCAGGCCATCGTGGATATGCGCTTGCGTACGCTGACCGGTTTGGAAAGAGAGAAGCTGGAAGCGGAATATAAGGAGCTGATGGCGCGGATCGAGGAATTAAAGGCGATTCTGGCCGATGAAAATCTTCTTCTCGGGGTGATCCGGGATGAGCTGACGGTGATCCGGGATAAATACGGAGATGACCGGAGGACTGCCATCGGCTACGATGTATTTGATATTTCCACGGAAGATCTGATTCCGAAGGAAAATGTGATTATTACCATGACCAAGCTGGGCTACATCAAGCGGATGACCATGGATAATTTCAAGAGCCAGAACCGGGGAGGCAAGGGCATCAAGGGCATGCAGACCATTGAAGACGACTACATCGAAGAGATGCTCATGACAAATACCCACCATTATCTTCTGTTCTTCACCAATACCGGAAAGGTATACCGGATCAAGGCCTACGAGATTCCGGAAGCCAGCCGGACGGCCAGGGGAACAGCCATTGTAAACCTGATTCAGCTCGGGGCGGACGAACGGATCACTGCCGTGGTGCCCATGACGGATTACCGGAAGGGCTATTATCTGTTTATGGCGACCAAGAATGGTATCGTAAAAAAGACTCCGGTGGAGGAATACATGAATGTCCGCAAAACCGGACTGGCAGCCATCAGTCTGCGGGACGGCGATGAACTCATCGAGGTGAAATATACGGACGATACCAAGGATATTCTGATGGTTACCAAGTACGGCCAGTGTATCCGGTTCCATGAAACCGATGTGCGCAGTACGGGAAGAGTCTCCATGGGTGTCATCGGTATGAGCCTCATTGACGGAGACGAGGTCATCGGCATGCAGCTGGATGTTCAGGGAGAATATCTGCTGATCGTTTCTGAAAAGGGAATGGGCAAGCTGACGGCAGTCAGTGAATTTACGCCCCAGATCCGCGGCGGAAAAGGCGTGAAGTGCTACAAGATCATGGAAAAGACCGGAAATGTCATCGGCGTTAAGGCGGTGAATATGGATCATGAGGTAATGATGATCAGCACAGAGGGAATCATCATCCGGATGAGCTGCAGCGATATTTCGGTGCTGGGACGAGTGACTTCCGGCGTGAAGCTCATGAATCTGGATGAAAATATTTCCGTGGCCAGCATTGCCAAGGTGCGCAGCATCGAAGAAGAAAAGGAATCAAAGGATCAGGAAGAAGAGATGATTCGGGAGATAGAGGAAGATATGGGAGAAGCCGACAGCGAAGATCTGGAGTAATTCCGGAAATCTTCGAATGGAGACAGACAGTAAAGAGTATGACGAACCTGGAGAAGATGCGAGAGAATGATGAAAAAACTTCGTAGAATTCTGGCCATATGGGCTGCAAAATTAATCGGGAGTGTCTGCCGGAAAACAGGAAGGCAGGGCGTGACCCTGGCAGGGCAGGTAGCTATAAAAATCTGCCCGGATATTCTGAAAGAGCTTGCGGAGGAAGTCCGAGGACCGATTTTTGTGGTCTGCGGCACCAACGGAAAAACCACCACCAACAATCTGCTGTGCTCCGCCCTGGAGTCCGAGGGGAAAAAGGTGGTCTGCAACCACACGGGTTCCAATATGCTCAACGGTGTGGTGTCCGCCTTTGTTCTTGCAGCTGACAGGAAAGGAAATCTGGATGCGGATTATGCCTGTATCGAGATTGATGAAGCGTCCACCGTGCGGGTGTTCCCCTACTTTAAGCCGGATTTTATGATTCTGACCAATCTGTTTCGGGATCAGCTTGACCGGTACGGGGAGATTGACATCACCATGAAGATCCTGAAAAAGGCCATGCAGATGGCTCCGGATATGGTGGTGGTGGTGAACGCGGATGACTCCCTGTCCACATTTCTGGCCATGGACAGCGGGAATGAATATGTGACCTACGGGATCAGCAGTCCGTATTTTGAAGAGGACAAGGATTCCAAAGAAATCCGGGAAGGGCAGTTCTGCAAGCGCTGCGGGGAAAAAATGCAGTACCGTTTTTACCACTACAGTCAGCTTGGCGATTATTACTGTCCGAAATGCGGATTCCGCAGACCCGGACTGGATTTTGACGCGGTGGATATCAAAGCCCGGGGAGGTCTATCCTTTAAGGTGGAAGGACGGAGAATCCAGGCAAATTACCGGGGATTTTATAATATTTATAATATTCTGGCCGCCTATGCGGGAGCCAGAAGTGCAGGCCTGGTGCTGAAGAATTTCAATAAAGTCCTGAAGGAGTACAATCCCCAGAACGGACGGAATGAGAGTTTCCATATCGGAAAAACGGATGTCATCCTGAATCTGGCGAAAAATCCGGCGGGCTTTAACCAGAATATTTCAGCGGTTATGGAGGATCCGTCTCCCAAGGACATTATCGTTCTGATCAATGACAACGATCAGGACGGAACGGATGTATCCTGGCTGTGGGATGTGGATTTCGACCGTTTCCGGGATATTAACGCAAGTTCCATTACCGTCAGCGGAATCCGCTGTCAGGATATGCGGCTGCGCCTGAAATACGTGGATATTCCCTCAGAGCTGGAACCGGATGTGGAGAAGGCCATTCGCAGAAAACTGGAGGATGGCGTTGGAAATCTCTATGTTCTGGTAAATTACACGGGACTGTACAGTACCCACAATATTCTGAAAAAGATCGAGGGGGAATACCATGAGTAAAAAAATTACAATCGGTCATCTGTACCCGGATCTTTTGAATCTTTACGGCGACCGGGGAAATATTCAGTGTATGGTCAAGCGTCTGGAGTGGAGGGGATTTGAGGCGGAAGTCAGGGAATACCGCCTGGAGGATTCCATCGATTTTCACCAGCTGGACATTGTCCTGATGGGCGGAGGTTCCGACCGGGAGCAGATGATCGTCTGTTCCAGACTGAAGGAAATACAGAAGGATTTCAAGGAATATGTGGAAGATGACGGCGTGGTTCTGGCCGTCTGCGGAGGCTATCAGCTTCTGGGCAATTATTATCAGACAGAGGATGGGATGATTACAGGGCTGGAGCTGGTGGATCTGTACACCGAGCAGAAGCCGGGACGTCTCATTGACAATATTGTGATTCAGAGCGATCTGTTTGAAATGCCAATTGTAGGCTTTGAAAATCACGGAGGCCGGACCTTTATCGGGGAAAACAGGCCTCTGGGGAAGGTACTTTACGGTTCCGGAAATACCGGAGAAAGCGGTTTTGAGGGTGTGGTGTACAAAAATGTGATCGGTACCTATATTCACGGTCCGCTGCTCCCCAAAAATCCACAGCTCTGCGACTGGCTTCTTACCCGGGCGCTGGAGCGCAGATACGGGGAGATCATCGAACTGGAGCCGCTGGATGATACGCAGGAGAAAGAAGCAAACGATTATATTTATAACCGGTTTGTAAAAAAACAGTAATTGTTCAGAGCCAGCCTCCAAAATGCTTCGCATCTGTCGGGCAGCTTATGAAAGTTTACTTGCCATGAACACTTGCAAAGAATAAACGAAGGTCGGAGAATCTGAGGTTTGAAAATCAGGGGGAAACTGCCATGAAATTTCTGGAGTTTGATTTAAAGAAAAACGAGCATTATCAGCCAAAGCTGTATGCTTACATTCTGGATGCACCGGAAGAAATTCCATTGAGAAAAAAGCGCCCGGCGGTGATAATCTGTCCCGGAGGCGCTTATGCCTATAAGTCACCGAGAGAAGGCGAGCCCATCGCGCTGCAGTATCTCGCGAAAAATATGAATGCCTTTGTTCTGCAGTACAGTGTGGCGCCCAACCGTTTTCCGACGGCAATGCTGGAGCTGGCTCAGGCAGTGATGCTGGTGCGGGAGCATGCCCTGGAGTGGTCTGTTGATCCGGAGAAAATTATCATTATGGGCTTTTCCGCGGGAGGCCATCTGGCGGCAAGTCTGGGAACCTTCTGGAACCGGGAGATTTTCAGAGAAACTTTCGGAGAGTCAAAGGCGTGGAAGCCGGACGGAATGGTGCTGTGTTATCCGGTGATCAACATGGGGGAATTCGCCAATACAGACTCCAGAAAAATGCTTCTGGGAGAGGATGCGAAAGAGGAAGACTGGGATGCGGTTTCGCTGGAAAAGCAGGTGAGTACGGATACGGTACCGGCCTTTTTATGGCATACCCAGGAGGATGATGCGGTTCCGGTGGAGAACAGCCTGCTCTATGCCATGGCTCTGCGAAAGCATCAGGTTCCCTTTGAACTTCACATTTATGAAAGAGGCGGACATGGGCTGGCGCTCTGCAATGAGATGACCAGTGTCTATGATGTGCAGATCGTGCCGGATAATACCGGATGGATGGATCTGTCCGTAAACTGGATCAGAAGACTTTAAACAAAGAATGCAGATTCAGTTTTTGGGGTGTACAGACTGAAGCAGTTCTTTAAAAGACAGGAAAAACAGGGGGGATTTACCATGAAATTTTTAGAGTTTGATTTGAAAAAAAATGAATATTATCAGCCAAAGCTTTATGCTTATCTGCTGGATACCAGCCCGGAGATTCCGTTAAAGGAAAAGCGTCCGGCGGTGATTGTCTGTCCGGGAGGCGCATATTCCTTCAAATCCGACCGGGAAGCGGAACCCATTGCTCTGCAGTATCTGGCACAGAATATGAATGCCTTTGTCCTTCAGTACAGTGTGTCCCCCAATCGGTTTCCGACGGCGGTGCTGGAGCTTGCTCAGGCAGTGATGCTGGTGAGGGAGCATGCCGAAGAGTGGTTTATTGATCCGGAGAAGATTCTTGTTCTGGGCTTTTCTGCGGGAGGCCATCTGGCAGGAACGCTGGGTACCATGTGGAATCGGGATTTCTTTGCAAAAGCGCTGGGAGATTCCAAAGCATGGAGACCGGACGGCATGATTCTCTGTTATCCGGTGATTTCCATGGGCGAGTTCACCCATGAGGAATCCAGAACCCTGCTTCTGGGGGAAGATGCCACGGAAGCAGACTGGGATGCCCTTTCTCTGGAAAAACAGGTGAGTACAGATACGGTTCCGGCCTTTTTATGGCACACCCAGGAGGATGATGCGGTTCCGGTGGAGAACAGCCTGTTCTACGCAATGGCTCTGCGGAAGCATCAGGTTCCCTTTGAGCTTCACATTTATGAGAAAGGGGAGCATGGACTGGCACTCTGCAATGAGATGACCACTGCTCACGAATCCCAGAATGTGCCGGATAACCGGGGCTGGGTGGAGCTGTCCGTGAAATGGATTCAGAGGCTCGGACGTTGAAGAAAAAAACATCCAGAAGAATGAAAATGAGCAACCGGCTGGCTCTGATTTATGCGGGGATGATTATTGTTCTGATAATCATCGCGCTCATGAGCTATTACCGGTACAATGAGCATTATATTTACCGGGAGAGTATCAGCAATCTGCGCCAGATCTCCGATGTCACCATGGTTCAGATTGACAGCAAGCTGACCAGAATGGAGCAGACGGCAGTGGATGTCCTGGCAGACAGCCGGTTTATGGATGCCTGGAAGGAAAATCTGGTGGAGCAGACGGCAGAAAATACGGAGATCATCCGCCAGACGCTGATCAACGCCTACAAAAACAAAAGTGATATCCGGCGTGTGGCTGCCTTTGACAACAACGGCAACTATTACTGTACCGGAATCGTAAATGTTGAACAGGAAAAGC
Organism: Candidatus Limivivens sp.; assembly: GCA_034101475.1. Classification (GTDB taxonomy): domain Bacteria; phylum Bacillota; class Clostridia; order Lachnospirales; family Lachnospiraceae; genus Limivivens. The sequence continues at coordinate 9,671 of JAXEJQ010000089.1, read as the reverse complement.
TTCTGGAAAAAATCAAATATATTCAGGAAAATTATCAGCTGAACCAGCAGAATACCCGTTTTTTTCAGGGACCGTCCAATGATTTCTGGGATACGCAGAGCGAAGGGCGGGTCATTTCGGAAATCAAGCCCATTAAAAATCAGGCGGCTGAAATCATCGGTTATGTGGAGATTCAGCAGAATGTGTTCTACCTGGAGAAAATCTGCAGTCTGGTGCAGAACGGCTACCCGCTGAAGGTCGTTGTTTTTATGGGTGACAGCGATGAGGTCTTCTTCAAAAATTTTGATGAAGAGGAGGAGGGCTATCTGGAGGAGCTGGCGGCGAAGACCAAGGAATATTCCAAAATCAAGGAAATCGGGGATACGGTGGTCTGTACGGCATCCTCCAACTACTACCATGGCCGGGCGGTTTTTATCATGGATACGGCTGTGCTGACCCATATGGTCTGGCAGATGATGAAGGGAATCCTGCTGGTGGCAGCAGCGATGCTGGTACTGACGCTGACCTTTGTTATCATTACCACAAAACGGATTTTCACTCCCATCAACAGTCTGGTGGTACATATGTCCAAGCAGGATCTGAATCATTTTGAGGGCAAGCTGGACGTCCGGGTGAAGGATTACGAGACAGAGGTTCTGACAAAATCCTATGAGGAAATGATGCAGAGGCTGAAGGATGCCATCGAACGGCAGGAAAATCTGAAAAATGTCCAGACAAAGACCCTGTTCAGTATCCTGCAGTCCGAGATCAGTCCCCATTTTCTGTATAATACCCTGGGAGGCATCGCAAACATGTGCCAGGAGGGAAATGCCGAGGCCGCGGCGGAGGCCTGCTATGACCTGTCGGATATTCTGCGGTATTCTTCGGATTATAAAACCTCAGAGGTAACGGTGCAGGAAGAAATACGCAATCTGAAGGCTTATCTGTCCCTGATGAAAACGAGGTACCGTCAGAGGCTGGAGTATGAAATCTTTGAGGATGAGGAAGCAGATTATTTCTGCCTTCCCAAGCTGACCCTGCAGCCGCTGGTGGAGAACGGGATCAAATACAGCCTCACGGAGAGGGATCAGGTTGTGATCCGGATTTACGTGGTACTGGTGGGCAATGAACTGATTCTGGAGGTGAAGGATAACGGCTGCGGCATTTCGGAGGAAGCGGTGGAAACCATCCGTCAGAGACTGGCCGGAATTCACGATATGGAATCTCTGGAGCAGATTGCCAATCAGATCCAGATCGGCGGTATGGGACTGAGCGGGACTCTGATCCGTCTGTCCATTTTCTTCGGGGAGAATTTCTCGTATCAGCTGACAAACAGCAATGACGAGGACGGAACCACCATTGTGATAAAAATCAATATTACCGATTATCGATGAGATGATGTGGAAAAACAGGGGAAAGCGCAATGTATCGAGTGTTGATTGTAGACGACGAGCCGGCTGTTCTGGATATGGAAAAGCGCGCGATCAGGAAGCGGGCGGAGGATTTTGAAGTAGTGGGGGAGGCCTATTCGGTAAAGCAGGCCATTGCCCTCTATGAAGAACTGGAGCCGGACGTGGTGCTGACTGATATTAAAATGCCAGGCGAATCCGGAATCGTCCTGATTGAGTATATTACCCAGAAGGAAAAAAATACCATCTGTGTGGCTGTCAGCGGTTATGCAGATTTTGACTATGTGCATGACGCGTTTACAAAAGGCGCTCTGGACTACCTGCTGAAGCCGGTGGAGGCCGGAAAGGTGGAAGAGCTGTTTCTGAAAATCCGGAAAATTCTGAATGAAAATACGGACAGAAACCTGAACCTTCCCAAGGCGAAGATTTCCGCGGAGGAGATGGTGATGCAGATCTGCGAGTATGTGGAACAGAATCTGGCCGGGGATAACAGCATTGTTACCATTTGCAGCCGTTTCCATATCAGCCAGCCTTACCTGAGCAAAATTTTCAAAAAGCAGAAGAACTGCACCTTCAACGAGTATGTGATGAACCTTAAGGTGGAGAAGGCCAAGGTTCTTCTGACGCGCAAGGACGACTATCTCATCGGGGAAATTGCCAGTGCCCTGGGCTTTTCCGACCAGTTTTATTTCAGCAAGGTATTCAAAAATATCGTGGGATGTACGCCCAGAGAATACCGGAATCAGTTTTGAATTTTATATAATCCGGTTTAGATTTTATATTCAAAGTAAGACGAATTTTTATTACACTGAAAAGAGAGGTAACAGAGAAGGAGTCGGAACTGTTATCGTGATAAGGAGGAGTTTTATATGATTACAAACCGAGAAAGAGAACGTATGACTCTGGATTTTCAGAAGCCGACGGACAGAGGATCCATCGAAGAGACCTTCTATCCCTGGGTGCTGACGACGCAGCGTTATAAGGGAGAGGGAATTCCTGCCGAAATCGCAGATGGAGCAAAGGATATTACGAATGATATTGTGGGAAATAAGGCAAATCAGGGAGAAAAATATTTCCCGGTGAACTGGGCTCAGGGAGTTATGGAGTACGAGAAGTATCTGGGCTTTGACCCGGTGCGGAGAATTCATTTCGTGCTGCCCTTCCGAAGATTCGAGGAGAAAGTGATCGAAGTGAAACCGGAATATACCCTGAAGCAGGATGTGTTCGGCAGACAGCTGATCCGCAAAAAGGGATCCGAGCTGGATCTGGAGTACAAGCAGATCGTGGAATGCGAGGATGACTGGAAACGCCTGATGGAGCGCGGCGACCGGGAGCTGGAGTCCTTTACGGACGAGGCCATTGAAGCCGCTTACGCGCCGCTGAAGGAAGCACATGACCGGGGAGATTATTCCATCCGTCTGAATCTGGAGGGATTTTTCTGGACCCCGCGGGAGCTGATGGGCTTTGAACCGGTGCTTTACGCTTTCTATGACGAGCCGGATCTGCTTCACAGCATTAATGACTATGTGCTGAAGGTTTACAAAGAGAAGATGATGAAGGTTATCGATATTCTTCAGCCGGACGTGGTTTACTTCATGGAGGACCTGAGCGGGAAGAACGGTCCGCTGATTTCTCCGGACTGCTTCAATGAGTTTGTGGGAGATTATTACCGGGAGCTGATTCCGGAAATGAAGGCCAGAGGCGTGGGCAATGTTTTTGTGGACACCGACGGCGAATTCTCCAAGCTGATTCCTCATTTCATGGCAGCAGGCGTGGACGGATTCCTGCCCATGGATGTGAACGCGGGAATGAATATCGTGAAGGTTCGGGAGGAGTTCCCCACCCTGAAGTTTATCGGCGGTTACAATAAGCTGATGATTCAGGAAGGGAAGGAAGCCATCGACCGGGAATTCGACCGGATTCTTCCGGTGATCCGGGGCGGCGGCTATATTCCGGGAGCAGACCATCAGGTTCCGCCTTCCGCACCGCTGGAGCTGTACCGGTACTATATCCAGCGTCTGTCTGAAGTGATGAAACAGGCAGGAGCTGATTTGTAAGAAAGAAAAACGGGATTCTTTTTTGTGCATTTCCGACAAAAAAGAACCCCGTTTTTATTTTCCATAATTCAATTTACATATTCCATTTTTTTTTCAGGGAAATTTTTTTAAAATATAAAAAGCGAGTGAAATATGGGAGGTGGTTCAATGGCCCAAACAATTCTGGAATTAAAAGATATCGTAAAGACCTTTCCTGGCGTTAAGGCTTTAAGCGGTATCAATTTTAATCTGAGAAGCGGAGAGGTTCATGCGATCTGTGGGGAAAACGGTGCCGGAAAATCCACGCTGATGAAGGTGGTATGCGGCGTACATAAGGCGGACAGCGGAACCATGATCGTAAACGGAAAAGAAGAGGTGTTTACCAACCCTCTGGAAGCCTACGGGAAAGGCGTGTCGATTATTTTCCAGGAAACCAGTCTTTTTGAAGAGATGACGGTTCTGGACAATATGTATCTGGGACATGAGATGATCAAAAAGATCGGGCCGATTCCGGTGATTGATTACGGCTCCATGAAAAAGAGAGCCGGGGAGATCTTTGAGCGTCTGAATACGAAGATCAGCCTGGACAGTCAGGTGAAGAATCTGGGTATGGCTCAGAAACAGATGGTGGAGATCGCGAAGGCGCTGACGTTTAACGCGAATATCATTATTTTTGACGAGCCGACGGCATCTCTGACACAGAGAGAGGTTTCCGCCCTGTTCAATATTATCAACAACCTCAAAAGAGAAGGTTTGGGAATCGTTTATATCAGCCACCGTATGGAGGAGATTTTTGAGATCTGTGACCGCGTTACCGTGATTCGGGATGGTCATTACATTTCCACGAAGAATGTAAAGGAGACCAACAAGGACGAGCTGGTAGCCGACATGGTAGGAAGAAAGATGGGAAGCTATTATCCCAAGGCAGATACCAAGATCGGAGGAGAGCTGTTCCGGGCGGAGCATTATTACGACGAAGGCTTCCTGGAGGATATCAATTTCTATGTGAGAAAGGGTGAAATCCTGGGATTTGCCGGACTTGCAGGCGCGGGCAGAACCGAACTGATGCAGTCCATCTGCGGCCTGGCCGGAAAGGCAGCCGGGAAGATTTTCCTGGAAGGCAAAGAGCTGGAGATTCACAATTACAACGAGGCCATGGACAACGGAATCGTGTATGTTTCCGAAGACCGTGGAAAATATGGTCTGATTGTGGACATGTCTATCGAAAACAATATCTCCCTTCCTCAGCTGAAGAAGCTGAGAAAGTCTCTGGATTTTCTGGATACCGGAAAAGAGAAGGAGCTGGGAGAAAAATATATCAAAGAAGTGGGGATCAAGGCTCCGGGCGGAGATTTCCTGGTGACGAACCTCTCCGGAGGAAACCAGCAGAAGGTATCCGTATCCAGGGCGCTGGCGCTGAATCCGAAGCTTCTGCTTCTGGATGAGCCCACCCGAGGCGTGGATGTTAACGCAAAATCAGAGATCCACAAGATTATCAGTGAGCTGACGAAGATGGGACTGACCATTATCATGGTTTCTTCCGAACTTCCGGAGCTTCTGGGCATGTGTGACCGGATTTATGTCATGAAGGATGGCTATATTGCAGGGTGTTTTGACAGAGAGGAAGCCACCCAGGAAGCAATTCTTTCCGTTGCTCTCGAATCGAAAAAACAGGAGGTGGGAGCATGAAAAAGAAAAAGTCCTTTATGACCACAGAATTTTACCTGTTCTGTTTTCTGGTTGTGATTATGCTGATTCTGGCAGTGGCTGCTCCGGGATTCTATACGCTGAATAATATCATGAGTATCCTGAATTCCTACAGTTATATTCTGATTTCAGCCATTGGCATGAACCTGATTATTCTGACAGGTAATATCGATGTATCCACAGGAGCGCTGATTTCCGTTGTTGCCCTGGCCAGTGCGGCCATCGGCAAGCAGGGAGTTCCCTTTGCGGGACTTCTGGTGGCAGCCATGATCATGGGAGCTGTTCTGAGTACCCTGAACGGTCTGTTCATCACCGGACTGAAGATTCCGGCCATCGTTGCCACGCTGGCGACCACCCAGATTTTCCAGGGTGTTCTGCCGCTGACTGTTGAAGGATCCATTTACGATCTTCCCGCCAGCTTTACCTGGCTGGCTTTCAAGGCAAAAATATTCGGAGTGATTCCGGCCAGTGCGCTGATCTGCCTGATTGTTACGGTATTTTTCCTGATTTTTGCCAAGTATTCCCGGTTTGTCAAAAAGCTGTATGCCATCGGAAATAACCGGACGGGGGCCAGACTTGCCGGGATCAATGTAGACAAAACCGTTGTCATTTCCTACACCATCGCAGGGGCTCTGTTTGGTATTACGGCACTGATCGTAGCCACCGCTGGACAGCGTGTTACCACGACCATGGGTACCGGAATGGAAATGACCTTCATCGCAGCCGTTGTACTGGGCGGAACCAGTTCCGCCGGTGGTTCCGGAAGGCTGATCGGTACGGTAATCGGAGCATTTATCCTCTCTATCGTATCTCCGGCTATTAACTTCCTGGGAATCAGCCCCAACTGGGCCGATGCGGTTAAGGGAGCGATTATTCTGATTTCCGTGGTGGTAAGTGCATCCAAGAATATCAAGCGGAAACGTGTGGTCGGTGCTCCGGCAAAATTACAGACAGGAGGTGGCGCACGATGAAAACGAAGAAATTTAAATTTTCCTTCAATCTTGCCCTGTTTCTGATCTGGCTGGTGCTGTTTGTTTTTATCGCATTTAAAGCGCCGAACTTTTTGAAACCGAATTACCTGATTTCCGTTATGCTGCGGAATATTATTGAGATCGGTATGGTAGCCCTTCCGATGACTCTGATCATCATTACGGGAGGAATCGACCTTTCCGTCGGAAATATTCTGGTGCTGTCCTGTATGCTGGGTGGTATGGCAGCCGGCGCGGCAGGCAGTGTGGCAGGCGTGATTGTGACACTTCTGGTTGGTATCGCATGCGGCGTTCTGAACGGAGTGATTATTTCAAAAGTTAAGATTTCACCGATGGTAACGACCCTGGCTACCATGTATCTGTATCTGGGTCTTGCCAGAGGAATTACCAAGGGCGACAGCATTTATGCCTATGATTTTGCGGCATTCATGGGAAATACAGTGATTCTGGGACTTCCCATTCAGATCTGGCTTTATATTATTCTGGCAGTAATTTTTGTGTATCTTCTCTCAAAAACCACGCTGGGAAGAAAGATTTACAGCCTTGGTCTGAACTCCAACGCAGCAAAATACGCAGGCGTGGATGCAGACAAGATTCTGATCGGGCTGTATGCGCTGGCTGGTCTGATCTGTGCCCTGGCAGCATTTATCTGGCTGGGCAGATTTACCAGTGTGAAATATGATGCCGGAACCAATTTCAACCTGAAGGTTATCACCGTAGTGGTATTGGGAGGAACCAGTATCAACGGCGGTATCGGCGATATGAAGGGAACCATTTTAGGTACACTGATTATCGCGACTCTGAACAGCGGACTGACAGTTCTGAATATCCCCATCGATGTTCAGACCATTGTACAGGGTGTTGTGCTGATGATCGCACTGATTTCCTACGCACTGCTGAATGAACGGGCGAAGAAAAAGAAGATCATCAAAGTGGAAGACGCAAAAGCGTCCGTATAAGTATCATCTGTTTATTAAGCCTGCGGGCTATAATAAAAACTATATAATTTTAAGGAGGTTTTCTTCATGAAAAAAAATTTAGTGAAAAAGTTGTTTGCATTGACCATGGCTGGCGTTATGACCTGCGGTCTGATGGGCGGAATGGCTGTTTCTGCTGAAGAGGATGTTACCATCGCAATGCTGCCGAAATTCAAGGGAGAAAATTACTTTGACGCTGTTAAAATCGGTGCTCAGGAAGCTTCCGACGAGCTGGGAATCACTCTGCTTTACGACGGACCTTCTCAGGATCAGGCAACCAACCAGAAACAGGTAGATATTCTGGAAGGCTGGATTGCTCAGGAAGTAGACGCTATCCTGGTATCCCCCAATGACCCGACTGCAATCGCTCCGACCCTGAAAAAAGCTCAGGATGCCGGCATTAAGGTTATCACCTTCGACGCTGACGCTCAGGAAGATTCCAGAGATCTGTTCGTAAACCAGGTTACCGCTGAAGCAGCTGCAAAAGGTCTGCTGGACGGCGCAAAACAGGATCTGGTAGCAAAAGGCTATGGCCCTGACAAGCCCGCTAACATCGCACTGGTATCCGGTTCCGGAACCGATGCAAACCAGACCGCATGGGAAGAAGCAATCGACGTTCTGCTGGCTACCGATGACTACAGCTTCATGGTAATCCAGAATAAAGATACCGACGTTCTGTATCCGGGAACTGATGAAACCAAGGTTAACGCTGAATGTGCAACCCTGATCGCAAGAATGGGCGCAGGCGAAGATCAGATTCAGGCTGCTATCGCTCTGTCTTCCATGACAACTCCGGCTCTGGGCGCTCAGTATGAGTCCGCAGCAAGCAAACCGGATGCAACCGCTATTACTCTGACCGGTCTGGCTACTCCGAACGCTCTGAAGACCTACATCAAGGATGAAAGCAATCCTCTGTCTACTGGTGTTCTCTGGAACTGCATGGATCTGGGATATCTGGCAGTACAGACCGCTTACCAGTTAACCACCGGCGAAATCGCTACAGATTCTACCTCCATTACTGCAGGCAGAATGGGCGAGAAAGAAATCACCGACAGACAGGTAGTTCTGGGCGATGCACTTGTATTTGATGCAAGCAACGTTGACGAATTCGATTATTAATTTTTAACACAGCAAGATTCTTTTTCATTTGTACATGCTCGTATGCCTGATCAGCATACAACGAAAAGCCCGGGAAACCGGGCTTTTTGCTGTATACTGGACAGAAACCGGGGCGAATGGTAAAATGGAAAAAAGTTATCCACAATAACAAACAGAAATGTGGAAATCATCCACGTTTTTTAAAAATATAGTGGAAGAGAGGACAACAGGATGAAAATTTTATTAATCCGTCACGGAGACCCGGATTATGTACATGACACACTGACTGCAAAGGGACATATTGAAGCGGCGCTTCTGTCGGAAAAGATGGCGAAGCTGCAGATCAGGGATTTTTATGTTTCGCCTTTGGGAAGAGCAAAGGATACGGCTTCCTATACGCTGAAAAAAGTGGGGAAAAAGGCAGAGGAGCTGGATTGGCTCCGGGAATTTCCGGCATTGGTGGATATCAATGATTCCGAAGAGCTTCAGAGGGCTTACCCGGACACGAAAAAGGAGGGAGAGCGGTATCGTCTGCGGATTGCCTGGGATATGGCGCCTGGATACTGGACAGAGCATCCGGAGTATTTTTCTGCGGATGGATGGCGAAATTCCCAGGTGGCTGCCCACAGTGATATGATCCGGGTGTATGACCGGGTGATTCAGAGTTTTGATGAATTTCTTGCATCCTGCGGATATGTCCGTGAGGGAGCTCATTACCGGGTGGAACAGGAAAAGGAAGATACGATGGCTCTGTTCTGTCATTTCGGCGTGAGCTGTGTTCTTCTTTCCCACCTGTGGAGCCTGTCGCCCTTCGTGCTGTGGCACAGCCTGGCCATGGCTCCCACTTCTGTCACAGAGGTGGTGACAGAGGAGCGGGAGAAAGGATGTGCTTATTTCCGGGCGCTGCGGATCGGAGATATTTCTCATCTGTATGCAGGAGGAGAGGAACCGTCCTTTGCGTGCCGGTTCTGTGAAACCTACGGAAATCCGGAGCAGAGGCATTAAAAGAGAGGGAAGAGGGCGTTTCTTCTTGCGCGGAAAACAGATATATGTTAGGATAAAATCAGAAAAACTGGACAATTGACACATAAATGGCCAGAAAAAAGGAAATAAAACAGATTTCCGATGTTTTGGAACAGAAAAAAATAATAGTAATTGTTCAGAGCAAACCTCCAAAATGCTTCGCATTTTGTCGGTGTGGCGTATCTGCCAGATAAAATTTCAAAAACAGCCTTAAAAATGAGCGAATTGCGAATGTTTTCGTCGATTTTGAGAGAGCAAAGCACGGAAAAATCGACGGAAGGCTCATTTTTCGGGTAACTCATGAAATTCTGCTTGGCTCTGAACAGTTGCAAATAAGAAATGGAGGATGCATATGATTAAAGGATTCAAAATGAAACTGAAACAGGGCCAGGAGGCGGAGTACGAGAGACGGCACAATCTTCTCTGGCCGGAAATGATCGACATGATTCACGA
>JAXEJQ010000088.1:0-11083 GCA_034101475.1 Candidatus Limivivens sp. | reverse complement strand
CGGAATATTCTTCCCGCATGCAATATAATCCAGGAAAAACAGCGGCTCTCCGCCTGCACACGCAATATCGTTTACGCACATGGCCACACAGTCAATCCCTACTGTATCATGCCTGTCCAGAATAAACGCCAGCTTCAGCTTCGTACCCACGCCGTCCGTACCGGATACCAGGGTCGGATGCTCCATATTCTTAAAACTGTCCATGGAAAATGCTCCGGAAAATCCTCCGATATTCGTCAGAACTTCCGGTCTCATGGTCTTTTTGATGTGTTCCTTCATAAGCTCAACTGATTTGTAGCCTGCTTCAATGTCTACGCCTGCCTTCTTGTAATCCATGACTCTCCTCCTAATGTTCCACACTCGTGATGGGTTCGTTTATTTCTTCATGTATTCCTTATATCCAACCTCTGCCAGCCGTTCTGCCTTGGCTTCCACCTGACTCTTCATTTCTGCCGTATATGCCTTCAGACGCGCAAGAAGCTCCGGATCTGAGGTGGCCAGAATCTTCGCTGCCAGAATCCCCGCGTTCGCGCCTCCGTTGATGGCTACCGTGGCAACCGGAATACCGGTGGGCATCTGCACAATGGAGTACAGAGAATCTCTACCGCCCAAAGAGGTGGTATGCATGGGAACTCCAATCACCGGCATGGGAAAAATCGCCGCGCACATACCCGGCAGATGGGCCGCCATACCCGCTCCCGCAATAATTACCTTCCATCCCTTGGACTCCGCAGATTTGGCATATTCGAAAAATTCATCCGGCTCCCTGTGAGCGGAAATAATCGTCATTTCATACTCAACGCCCAGTTTCTCCAGGATGTCCGCCGCCTTGGCCATTACCGGCATATCTGAATCGCTGCCCATTACAATTCCTACTTTTGTCATGCTTGCTGATTCTCCTTCTTCTGTCCGCTTTTCGCGTAATGATGTATTCCTTTGGTTACTCCTAGTGCTTTATTATACTAAGGAAATTCCTGCTTGTCAAACTCAAGCGGAGCCTTTTTTCCTTTTTATCTTTTCTTCGCTGCCGCCAGGCGCACACAAAGGCAGGCGGGGCTTTGAAAGCCCCGCCTGCTATCCGCGTTCTGAAATCTTATTCTGTTTTCAGATAATCCAACACTGCCTGCGCCACAATCTCTCCCTCTTCCGGCTTCAGATTATACGCATTCAGGAATATCACATTTTCCGGCATCCGAAATTCCGGCGGATATACGCCTACGTCGATGGGCGGATTATATGCTCTGGTAAACTGATTGCAGGCCTGAGCTGTTTTCCCCTCCGGGAGTGTAACCAGAAGAAGGGGCTGATAGGTTCCAAGGCGGCCTTCCCTGCGAAACTCTGTCTTCAGAGAAGTGTTCGCTTTCAACAGCTCTTCCATTCTCCGGAGGATCTTCTCCTGCCGTGCAAATCCGTCTTCCGGCTCTTCCTCCACAAAAATTTCCAGAGCCGTCAAAAATCCCGCCAGCTCTTCCTTTCCTGTTTTAAAAGCCCGGCCAATGCGCGGATTGGGGCTTGCCGCCATTTTGCAGGCCTCAATCAGATCCCCACGTCCTACAATCAGCCCCGTTGACTGGGGCCCTTTGATGTGCTTTCCGCCGCTGAAAATCGCCAGATCAGCCCCAAGCTCCTTTGTATAGTACCAGAGGTTGGATCTGGGCGGAAGCTGTGCCGCAGCATCCACAACAACGGTCACGCCCTTTTCCTTCAGCGCCGGGATGACCTGTTCACAGGTGGGAATTCCTTCCTCATACAGGGTGGCCGGGAACAGAAATACCGCTGCTGTCCGCTCATTTACTGCCTGAAGCATGGCCTCCGCGGAGGGCGCAACCGGCACGATTCTGGCCCCGGTAAGCCCGGCGAGCTTCCAGTACGGAATAATTTCCCGGAATTTTCCGTCAAACATCAGAATTTCATTTTTTTCAAACTGCTCCACATGCGGAAGCTGATCCAGTCTGCTCTCATCCGGTCCACAGATGCAGGCAGCCGCAGACAGGATCACTCCTCCTGCTGCCCCGGTGGTCACAAAAGCAGCCTCATTATGTGTGAGCTGTGCCGCACGTTCACATACCAGCTCCAGTAAACGCGGGAAATCCACAAAGCCCTGACCAGCTTCCTCCATGGCCCGGATCGTCCTGGGATCCATCAGGGAACCTCCCAGGTTAGTATAAGTTTCGCTGGCATTAATCAATGGCTGTATGCCTATTTTTTCATAAAAGTTCATGACATTCTCTCCAGTATTCCATTCCTGGTGTGCTGGCCATCTGGTAATTATGGTAAAGAGTGCCGGATATTTCATTAGCCTGCAAGGCGGAAGAAGGAGGCGATGCGGTGGCATCGTCGACTGATGACAACGCAGCAGATAATGAAATAGATGGTGCTTTTTACCATAAATTACAAGTGGTCAGTACACGAGTGATGCCCGTACATCGATTTCGAAATAACGACACCAAACAACCTGCCTGTTTTTCCGATTACACATGGCATCCTTTGACTCCAATAACTATTGTACTCCTCTCCGAACCGCCCTGCCAGCCAGAATTCCGGTCAGTGTTCCGTTCTCCATGGCAGGCAGGCCATTCACATACAGGGAGTGAACACCCTCCGGGCGTCTTCTGGAATCTGCAAAGGTAGCCATATCCTGTACACGCTCATAATCCATCAGGCAAATATCCGCCTGCATTCCCGGCTTCAGAAGACCACGGCCCTCCAGACGGTATATTTTTGCCGGCATGGAGGTCAGCTTTTTGATAATATACTCTACCGGCACGTTCCGGTCACGCATTCTGGAAATAATTCTGGAGAAAGACCCAAAGGCCCTGGGATGGCATAAAAGTCCTGCCGGAATGGTATCGCTTCCGATACTATAGCGCTCATCCAGAAACAGTTTGTACTGGTCGTCATACAGTTTTTCCATCATTTCCGGCGTCTGATTTTCCACGCCCGCAAAACCTGCTTCCAGATCATTGTCAACCAGCAGACGGATCACCGCTTCAGAGAAGGTTTCCCCATGCTCCGCGGCAATCTCATCCACCGTTTTCCCCAGATACCGGCTGTAGGGATCTTTTGTCAGAATGATTCTGGCAGTCTGCCCGGGGCCGAAGAAATAGGAATGCCGTTCCTCCATTTCTCTCAGCAGCTGCGGCCGCAGTTCTTCGGAAGTCAGCCGATCCAGGATGGCATCCGCGCTTCCCTCCTGAACCCATCCGGGTACCAGTGCAAGCAGAAGTCCTGCTCCTACCAGATACGGATAATATTCATAAGTGATGCTTGCTCCGGCTTTTTCCAGCTCCTCAAAGGGTGCAAACAGAGTATGGTAATCTTCCATTCCGCCTGTCCGGTAATGCAGCATATTCATCCGGACTCCGGTCCGGCGCACAATCTCCGCGCTTTCTTCCAGAGACGAAATGGGAATCTGTCCGTCATTCAGACGCTGATGGACACAGAACAGGCCATCGTATTCTTTTACAACGCTGCAGAGCTGTGCAACCTCATTTGTGTCGCTGTATCCGCCCGGATAGTAGGAAAGCCCCACAGACAAGCCCACAGCTCCCTCTTCCATGGCCTGGGCCAGTACCTGCTTAGCAGCGGCCAGCTCTTCTTCTCCCAGAACTTTATTTTCAAAGCCGCAGACCATCTGGCGCACAGCATTATGAGAAACATTGGCTGCCACATTCACCGCAGATCCGTCCAGAAGATCCAGAAATTCCCCAAAGGTCTGCCAGGGTTTGAAATAATGCCGGTAATCCCCGAAAATTCCGGAGTTAATCCGGATAGAATCCTCCAGCTGCTCCGGTTTCATGGGCGCAAATCCAAGTCCGCACTGTCCGGTCACCACCGTGGAAATTCCCTGGTAAACCGCATTGGGATGCTGACGGTTTTTCAGCAGGCTTAACTCCGAATGCGTATGGCCGTCAATCAGTCCCGGTGTCACGATCAGCCCTGTGGCATCCACCACTTTTCTGGCATCTGCCGCATCAAATTTTCCGATGGCGGAAATTTTGTCCCGCTCCACCGCAAGATCCGCATAATAGGGTTTTTCCCCACTGCCGTCTACAATCAGGCCACCCTGAATTAACAGATCCATTCTTTTCACCTTCCTTTATGCATTCATCTCCACAATGCCTTCAATTTCCACCGGCGTATTCCCCGGAAGCGCAATCGCTCCGATTGCGGAACGGGAGGGTGCTCCGATTTCCTCTCCGAACAGATCCACCAGAAGCTGTGTCGCACCGTTTGCCACCTGGGGCTGCTCGTAAAAGTCCGGCTCACATGCCACAAATACCAGTACCTTTACAAAAGATTTTACCTGATCCAGGCTGCCGATATGGGCCTTGATTACAGAGAGATAATTCAGAATCGTTCTCTTTGCCGCTTCCTGTCCTTCTTCAATGGTCAGATCCTTTCCCAGTTTTCCGCTTGGGCCTTCTCCATTTACATAAGCACCACAGCCGGAAATATAATACAGATTCTGTCCAAGCGGTTTCACGCTGGCATAAACGCCGCCTTTTGCCGGTGCCGGCGGAAGTGTCAGTCCCATTTTCTCCAGTTTTTCTTCAATTGTCATTTCCATTTTCCTCCTTTTTCTGATCTCTGTGCTGCAATTCATCCCTAAGCAGCCACAGAATCCCACTTCTGTTTTTGTATCCATGCAAAGCTTCCATGAACGCAGACTGCCGCCCCCGCGCCTGTCCCTGGGAACAGAATATCGCAGGACGGCAGCAGTCTGCAGCTCCTTGACTCTCTATGTAACTACGGTCTCACTGCCGTGCCGTCCTCCAGACGGCTGAACAGCCAGCCAAAATCCATATCAATCGCCGGATATCTGGCAGCGGCCTTTTCATCAAAGTCCACACCGATACCAGGCTTCTCATTCAGGTAGGCATAGCCGTTCCGAACGGTCGGGCATCCCGGGAAGACCTCTTCCTCTGCCTCATTGAAGCCGGCAAATTCCTGAATGCCGAAATTCGGACTGTTCAGATCCAGATGCATCTGAGCAGCCATACCGATGGGTGACAGGTCATTGGGCCCATGCCATGCAGTGCGCACCTGATAGGTTTCACAGAAGGCAGCCAGCTTTCTCGCCGGGGTAATTCCGCCGATGTCACTTAAATGACAGCGGATAAAGTCAATCCACTGATTCTGAACAACGGTGCGCCATTCCAGAGGATGGGTAAACAGTTCACCCATAGCCAGAGGCGCTGTGGTATGCTGGCGGATGGTTTCAAAATAAGATACCTGATCCGGTGCCAGAGCATCCTCGATAAAGAAGGGCTTAAACTGCTCCAGTTCCTTTACGAATGCCAGAGTATCTGCCAGGGAAAGACGTTCATGAATATCATGCATTATTTCCAGATTCCAGCCAATGTCCTTGCGGATGCGGTCAAAGAGCTTCACCACACTCTGCATATACACTCTGCTCTGGTAGTAAGCACCTGCCGGAGCATTGTCCGGATGGACCATTTTCTGGATGCTTCCGTCAAAGTTTCCGCCGTAGGTTCCCATATGGCAGCGGATATAGCGGTATCCCTCATCCATAAATGCATGGATTTTCTCTTCTACCTCTTCAATGCTGTTTCCGTCCGCATGACGGTAAACGGCAATTCCTTCCCGGCATTTTCCGCCAAACAGGCTGTAAAGGGGCATGCCTGCCAGTTTTCCTTTGATGTCCCAGAGGGCTTCATCCACACCGGAGAGGGCATTATTTAACACCGGACCGTTTCTCCAGTAGGAACTTCCCATCATGGACTGCCAGATATCCTCGATATCATGTACCGAACGTCCCTTCAGCATGGGGCAGAGATATTCTTCAATGGCCGTCACCACAGCTTTATAGCGCCAGGTGAAGGTGGCGCATCCCACACCGTAAAGCTCCGGTTCTGAGGTCTCTACTTTTACAACCACCAGATTATTTCCATGGGGAGCAGTCACAAATACTTTAATGTCTCGGATTGTAATGGATTTCATGTTTTTCCTCCCTTCGGTCAGCTCTTGACCGCGCCGCTTGTCATACCGGCAATAAAATATTTTTGGAAACATAAGAACAAAATAATTAACGGGATACAAGATACGGTGGACGCCGCCATCATATCATTCCAGTGAACCTGATTCTGGGTATTCAGGGCTACAATTCCCACTGTCAGAGTTTTCAGGGAATCCTTGGAAATTAAAACGGAAGAATACATATATTCGTTCCACCCGTTAATCAGCACGAAAATCGCAACTGCCGCAATGCCCGGGATAGTCAGCGGAAGAATGATCTTCCAGAAAATCGTAAAACTGGAAGCCCCGTCCACGCGGGCCGCCTCATCCAGCTCCAGAGGAATGGTCTTGAAATAGGAAGTCATCATCCAGGTGCTGAACGCGATATTTGTAGCAGCATATACAATAATCAGCCCGACCAGAGAATTGGTCAGATGATATTTCGTCAATACGGAATAAAACGGCACCACCAGCATAACGCTTGGGAACATCTGAGTTACCAGTAAAAATCCCATGAAGGTTTTCTTTCCCTTAAACTGAAATCTTGTTACGCCATAACCTGCCAGACAGGAGAAGGCTGTACAGATAATCATGGATCCAAGACAGGTCACCAGACTGTTCAGCGTCATCTGTCCAAAGTTATAAATGCCCCAGAATTTTTTAAAGGAATCCAGACAGATCTGGGTAGGAATCCAGATCGGAGTCGGGGAATACGTCTCTGCTTCGGATTTAAAGGCTGTAGAGATCATCCAGAGAATCGGAACCAGAATCAGCGATGCCATGGCAATCAGGAACAGGTAACGCAGGATTGTTCCTGTAATCTTTTTGCTTTTTCTTGATTTCATTAACCCATTAGTCATCTTTCAACACCATCCTATATATTTTGCTGATCAAATAACAGATCACAAATACGATAATACCCCAGGCAGCGGCTTTGCCGAACCGCAGGTCATTGAATGCAGTTCCATAAATATTCAGGCTGATCAGGTTTGTTGCCGTACCAGGTCCGCCTCCGGTCATAGTGTAAACAAGGGTATACTGCTTGAACCACCAGACACTGTCCAGAATAATGGTCGTTGTCATAACAGGCTTCAGTCCCGGAATTGTCACATGGAGGAACTGCTGCCATTTGTTGGCGCCATCGATCATGGCTGCCTCGTAAAGATCACTGGAAATGCCCTGAAGCCCGGAAAGGATCATGGTCATAACCATAGGATACCCCTTCCAGATGCAGACTGCAACAACGGAGGGAAACGCCAGGCTCGCAGAGCCAAGCCAAGAAATATTTGAAGAAATAATTCCCAGTGATTTCAAAATACTGTTCAGGATACCGTACATCGGGTTCATAATCCAGGTGAACAGCAGAGCGATAACGGTTTCCGGAAAAAGCCAGGGCAGCATGAAAATAACACGGAAAATGGTTCGCCCTACAAATTTCTTATTCAGCACAGAAGCCAGAATAAAACCGATAATGAAATGCCCGGCTACTACCAGGATCATGAATGCGAAGGTCAGCAGGACGGAATTATAAAACTCAGACTGAGTAAAAGCCTGCATATAATACTTAAAGCCTACAAACTTCCATTTTGTTACCAGATTTGTATTAAAAAAGCTTAAGTAGCCGCCATACAGCATCGGGTAAACAATCAATGCTGCCATAATCAGAACTGCTGGAAAAACAAACTTATAGCCATTGTAGTCATACCGTTTGATTTTTCCGGAAGAAGCTTTCTTTGCCTTGGATGAAGCTGCCATAGCCACACACCTTTCTCAATTTTTGCATAAAAAACCAGGGGTAGGAATTTTCCCTACCCCCAGTCCATTGTTATCTCCGCTTTTTTAGTTGTAATCTTCCAGCAGCTCCTCAAGTGCGCTTTCAAGAGTTGCAACTGCTTCTTCATTGGTCTTCTCACCGCTGAATACTGCTGCGTATGCATCGCCAAGGAGGCTCTTCAGGCCGCTGATTCCTGCGAAGTTTACAGGAGCCAGGCATCCGTTTGCCACGGTATCCAGATAACCTTTGTAGTCATCGCCGGTGATATATTCTGCTTTTTCTCCTTCAACGGTTGCCGGAATCTTACCGCTGGACTGCCAGAACATCAGCTCAGAGTCATGGGTACTGAAGAATTTCAGGAATTCTACAGCTGCTGCTTTTTCTTCATCAGCTGCATAGCTGCATACCGCATAACCTTCTGCGTTTAACATGGTACCTGCGCTCTCACCCGGGATCGGGAAGGAACCGATGTTGCCTTTCAGATCTGCATTGTTTGCATAAGCAACGCCGATTGCATTACTTCCGGTCAGCATCATGCTGGTATAGCCCATTGCGAAATAGTTTGCTGCTGTTGCATAATCCACTTCGGTGATACCGGTAGGAACAACACCGAGTACATTATTCATATCTGTCCAGAAGGTCAGCAGTTCGGTGAAGTTGTCGCCCAGATCTGCAACCCACTCTTCATTTTCTTCATCATAGCTTACCAGATTGCAGCCATTGCTCCACAGATAGGACATGAAACGGCTCTGTCCGGAACTGTTATTGGAACCTACCATAGAGAAGCCCCACTGATCGATCTCACCGTCGCCGTCACTGTCTGTTGTCAGGGCTTTTGCACACTCCAGGAACTCTTCCCAGGTAGTGGGAACTTCCAGTCCTGCTTCTGCAAAACGATCTGTCCGATACAGAATTGCGGAAGGCTGTACATCGATGGGATAGAAGGCCAGTGTCTCGTCCAGAGTGCACGCATCCAGTACACCGTCTGCGAACATTGCCTTAGTTTCCTCATCCAGAAGTCCGTTCAGGTCTTCCATCATGCCTAAATCATACAGGGTCGGCGCCTGGTCAACGCTGGTGAAAAACAGAGTCGGAAGGTCATCCGGGGAAGTTACCATAGCAGCCAGTTTCGTGTAAATATCATTGCTGCTGATCGCCTGAATTTCAACATTGATCTCCGGATGCTCTGCCATAAATTCCTCAGCATACTGATATACATACTGTCCGTGAGGATCTTCGCTGGCGTATGCACACATAACCGTAACGTTTACTTTATCACCACTTTCTTCCGCGCAAACTCCTAACGGAAGTGCAGAAAGTGCCATAATACCTGCCAATGTAACAGCTACGCTTTTTTTCATCATTCTTTTTTTCCTCCTAGTATTGTCATTTTTACGAAACAACAAGGTTTTTCCAGGAATTTCCCCCACATTTCGCTGCAGCTCTTTGGGTTTTCTGTTGTTCTTCTTGGTGATTTTAGTATAACATTCTTCCCCTGATTTTTCTCACCATTTTTCTAACGAAAATCACCATTTTTTTGACATGCCATCGGGAAATGAATATTTTTGAGAAACATTATCTACAATTTCCACCAAAGCAGGTATCTCTAAAACAGATGCTGGGTATCATTCACCGCCATATATTGTTCAAACCGCTTCTTATACTGAAGAGGAGAAACCCCCATCTTTTCCCGAAACTGCCGCAGAAAAGTATTGACACTGGTATAGCCCACCAATGCCGAAAGCTCCGTAATGCTGATCTCATTTTCCTCCAGAATCCGTACCGCATGGGTTACTCTCACGGAATTAATATAGCTGTTCACATTTTTGCCGAAGGTTTTTCCGAAATTTTTGCTGATGGTATTGGGCTGCAGATAAAACTGTTTGCTCAGTTCATTCAGGCTCAGATCCTCCGCATAATGAAAGTCAATGTAGTTCTTTACGTCACTCATCAGCTTGTAGGTCCCGCTCACATCCTGTTTTTCCAAACGGAGAATCCGTTTCAGATAAATGGTCAGCTCCAGAAGCAGAGCATAGACCAGATCTCCCCTTCCCTTCCCGTTTTCCTTTGTCTCATCCCGCAGCTGCCAGAGGATCTGTATCATCCGCTGAAAGATCGCCGGATCGATGTGACGCAACTTCTGTGCATCCTCCGGGCTCTGGGTCCGGTAAACATTCATATAACCATTAATAATAGGCAGGGACTGCATGAAAGAGGGCATCACGGTCAGCCCATAGCGCAGACAGGGTGTTTTTTTAAACTTTCGGGAGTGGGGATCCGTTCCGCCGATAATCAGAACATCATTGGGCCCGATTTCATAATAGGTATTTCCAATCCGGTAATCCCCTTCTCCCTCTTCGATAAACAGCAGCTCACAGGAATTGTGCACGTGATAAATGGGGTTTTCCTTATAATCTCCGCTGTGGCTGACATAGACATTCTGTTTATTCAAAGCCGCATAGTGGTCTTCTTCATTATAATCATTTAAAAAGTGTTCTTTCCTGTTCATTCTCTTCCCCCGTTCTGCAAAACTTGGTTTCAACCAGACACCTGTGCTGCCGCCCGCCCCAGCGGACCGCTTTTCAATGGCGGAAAGCTGCTGCTTTCCCTTTTGCAGCATCCGGTTCACTGAAACAACTGGCGGTTATCCGCCCCTTCCATCTCCTGTTCCATCCGTTTCCGGTACTGAAGAGGTGAAACATCCATTTTCTCCCGGAACTGCCGCAGAAAGGTATTGACATTTTCATATCCCACCATCTCCGCCAGCTCCGTAATACTGACCTCTCTGGAATCCAGGATCCGCACCGCATTGGTAATCCGCACCGAGTGAATATACTGATTCAGACTTTTTCCCCACACCTTCCGGAAATTTTTGCTGATGGTATTGGGCTGCAGATAAAAACGCCCGCTCAGCTCTGCCAGGCTTAAATCCTCCTGATAATGCAGATCGATATAATTCTTTATTTCATTCATAATCTTATAGGTTCCGCTTTGATCCTGGCTTTCCGCATGGAGGAGCCTTTTCAGAAGGATGGTGAGTTCCAGCAGAAGGGCATAAATCATATCCTCTCTGCCTTCTCCTCCCTCTTTCGTCTCGTCCCGAAGTCCCCAGATTATGGAAATCATCCGCTGAAACACCGTGTCTTCAATATCGACCAGATTCTGAAAATCTTCCATGCTCTGGGTCTGGTAAACATTCATATATCCCCGGATAATCGGAAGCGACTGCAGAAACGAAGGCATGACATTCAAACCATAGCGAATATAGGGAACCTCCGCAAAGCTGAACTGATGGCGGTCGGTGGCTCCGATAATCAAAACCGTATTCTT
>JAXEJQ010000087.1:0-18859 GCA_034101475.1 Candidatus Limivivens sp. | reverse complement strand
AATGGTGATTCCCTCATCTGAGCCGCTGTATTCCTTTCTCAGGTTCTTTTCCAGAACGGTAGCCGTCTCCCGAACTTCTGCCTCCCGCTCTGCTTCCACCACGATCACAGCCGTGGTACTTCTGGTAATGGCATTGTCCTTTGTGCCGCCCTCCAGCGCTGCCAGCATATATTCCGTTTTCTGGCCCAGCTCATACAGGAAACGTCCCATAAGCTTGTTGGAATTGGCGCGGTTTTTGTCAATCTCCGCTCCGGAATGGCCTCCAACCAGCCCGTCAATGGTAATCTGAAGCTTCGTACCTTTCACCGGAAGATACGTTACCTCCAGCTCACACTTCGCTGTCATGCCGCCTGCACAGCCCACACAGAGATAGCCCTCCTCTTCGGAGTCCATATTGATCAGAAGCTGTCCCTTCAAATCAGACATATCCAGGTTCTTCGCCCCCAGAAGGCCGACTTCCTCATCAGTTGTGATAATCACCTCCAGAGCCGGGTGCTTCAGGCTGTTATCCTCCAGAATCGCCAGAGCATAGGCCACCGCAATGCCGTCATCCCCCCCAAGGGTGGTATCCTTTGCCGTCACATAATCTCCCTCAATCACCAGCTCCAGAGGATCTCTGGTAAAATCATGAGCAGAACCCGGTTTCTTTTCACAAACCATATCGCAGTGTCCCTGAAGGATCACCACAGGTGCGTTCTCATAGCCCGGAGACGCATCCTTCCAGATAATCACATTGTTGGACTCATCCTGCCGGCATCTCAGGCCGTGCTCCCTGGCAAAAGCCGCAAGATAATCGCTGATTTCCTTTGTATTGTAAGACCCGTGGGGAATCCTGCAGAGTTCCTCAAAATAATGAAATACACGGGACGGTTCCAAATTCTCCAATACTGCCATAACTGACCTCCATCATGTGCTTATTCGCAGCGCCGGGCCTTTCCGGACGGCTGCGTTTGCCTGCTATGTTATACTATACCGTTTATGGGAAAAAAATACAATGTTTTTTTTTCCTGCGAAATGACTTATAATAGGCTCAGAGCCGGATCTCCATAGGAGATCAGGCTGCTGCATATAGTAGAAAAACAATAAAGCCAAAACAGCGAGGAGATTCTTTATGAAAGCACTGATTTTTGATGTAGACGGAACCCTCTGGGATTCCAGGAGACCGGTAGCTATCGCCTGGGACCGGGTCATTGAACAGGAAACAGGAAAAGCCCTTGGCCTGAACGCCGAGAATATGTCTTCCCTTTTCGGAAAGCAGATGGATGAAATATGCCGCCTGGTTTTCCCGGATCTACCGGACGAAAAGCGATTTGCCATCGGAAACAAATGTTTTGAATATGAAAATGCCTACCTGGCAGACGATCCCGGGGACCTGTTTCCGGGTGTGGCGGACACGCTGGAAAAGCTGGCCGCTTCTTATCCTCTGTACATTGTCAGCAACTGCCAGTGCGGCTATATTGAAGTTTTTCTGGAATCCACCGGCCTGGGACGCTTTTTTAAAGGTCATCTCTGTTTTGGAGATACCCGGCTTTCCAAAGGGCAGACGATCCGGCGCCTTATGGCGGAGCACGGACTGACGGATGTGGTTTATATCGGCGATACCCAGGGAGACGCCAATGCCTGTCTGGAAGCGAGAGTGCCTTTTGTCTTTGCCGCATATGGCTTTGGAGAGGTGGAAAATCCCTGGAAAACCATTACTTCTTTTGAGGGCCTGCTTGATTTGTTCCCCTGCGGAGGTTGAACAGTCATGAATCGAAAAAACATACCCGCGGCTCTGTGCCTGGCCGGCGTCCTGGGGCTTTCGGTTCTCTGCGGTCCCGGGGCTGCCTCTCCTTCTTTTGCTCTGGAAACAGCGGCTTCTGCTATTGCAGAAACCCAGTCCTTTGAAATCGGCGGATGGCAGATCTGCCTGGAGGAAGCCAACCGGACTGCCTCTCTTGACACAGTCAGCGTTGCCCTGGGCTATACCGGTGTGGAGACAAAAAATCTGGAAAAGTCCGCGGCAGAAGGCCGGGAATTCTGTCTGCTGAAGCTCTCCTTCGTCAAAGAGGACAGCACAGAAAGCATCGAATGGCAGAATCTGCAATTAATGGACGGCGAAGGCAGCATCTATTCCCGAATCGATGATGATTTTCTCACGGACTATGGAATGAAGCGGCTGCCCGGCACCGCATTGAATTTCGGAAGCTATGAAGGCTGGATCTGCTTCGAGATTCCCAGGGAAGCCGAGGATCTGAAGCTGGTATATCCCTTCACAGAGGAACGGCTGGTAATCCGGATAGAGGCAGAAAAAACGCCGGATTCCGAAACGCTGTTTCCTTCTTCGGAAACGGATTCCGGGGCCGAAGACTCCGATGAAACAGCGGATGCAGACGGGACAGAGGCCCTGCCGTCTTCCGGCCAGGCCTGGCATCGCCTGGAGTCCACCGATTATTTCAGTGACCAGCGCGCCATTGACTATAATCTCTGGCTGGAATCCCAGAAGGGTTATTCCTTTGAAGATCCCCTGATTGTAATCAATCCCTATCAGAATTCTCCGCTGTCAGCCATGGTCATCTTCACGACTCCTGATGAGACCCCCGTGGACGCCATCGTAAAGGGAAAGGACGGAAAAAATGATATTACGGCCACGTTCCCTTCCACGGATACCCACATTCTTCCAATTTATGGCCTTTATGCCGGGGACACCACTCAGGTGGAGCTGATGCTGGATACCGGCGAATATGTGGAACTGGAAATCACCACGGAAAAGCTGGACACGTCCCTGGATCAGGCGGAGCTCACCGTCTGCCGGGAGGAGACCATCGAGGATGGCCTGCTGACCTTCGTCAGTATCCAGTCCACCCGGGAGCACGGATCCTATGGGGCCGTGGCCTATGACAATGCCGGAGAGATCCGCTGGATTATGGAAATTCCCGAGGGCTCTGCCCTTCCCCTGAAAAGGCTGAAAAACGGCCGGATGATGATGTCCTCCTCCAGGGTACTGAACGGCAGTTATTACATGACCGGACTGGTGGAATTCGATCTCTGCGGAAAATATTACCGGGACTATCTGATTCCCGGCGGCGAACATCATGATTTTTATGAGATGGAAAACGGAAATCTGCTGGTCGCTTCCTGTACAGAGGACTTTTCCACCGTGGAAGACCGGATCGTGGAGGTCGATCGGGAAACCGGAGATATTGTCTGGGAATTGAACCTTGCGGACCTGATTGATCCTTCTGACGGCGGTTCCCTGAACCGCTCTGACCGGGACTGGTGCCACAACAATTCCATTGACTATGAGGAAGAGACGGATACGCTGATGCTTTCCTGCCGGAATCTGGATGCGGTTCTGGGCATTGACCGGACAAAAAAGGAGCTGAAATGGGTTCTTGGGGATCCCACCGGATTTTCCGGCATTCCGGCCGAAAAATTCTTTACTCCCGTCAATATAGAAAACGGCTTTGAATGGCAGTATGCCCAGCACAATGCTACCTTCCTTCCGGACGGCAGCATTCTGCTCTTTGATAACGGCTCCTACCGGGCCAAAGCCGGAAATGAAGATCAGGCGGTTTCCGGTGACGGTGTTTACTCCCGGGCGGTCCGCTATCGGATCGATCCGGAAGCCATGACCATTGAACAGCTCTGGAGCTACGGAAAGGAACGGGGCCCCCAGTGGTATTCCGGTTATATTTCCGGCGTTTCTTATCTGTCTGAAAAGAACTACTGGATTACCTCCGGGAGCAATTCCTACGATGCGGAAAACAACACGTATGATGTCACTCCCGCAAAGTCTCTTTCCTGCGACTATCATACCTGGCTGAATCAGGTAAAGGACGGGGAACTGGTCTATGAGCTGGTTCTGCCTGCTCTGTCCTACCGGAGCATCCGCATTCCCATGTACCCGGGGGAGGATACCTACAGCATTTACGAGCGCGGTACCTGGCTCGGCAGCCTGGGGGCCGTGGCTGAAGCCGGAGAAACCGCCACAGACAACGCTTCGGAAGCCGCAGCAGGCACAGCTTCGGAATCCGTTCAGGCTGACTACAGAGCGGATCTTAATCCTTCCGGTGCTCAGGAAATAGATTTTACCCTTTCCTCGCTGGTTCAGATGCCCGACCGGATTGTCGTTTCCGGCAGCTGGCCGGAAACCGGTGACGATGCCGCGCTGGTTCTGATCGATGAAAAAAACACGGTATACCGTTTCCGGATTTCGCCTCCTGCCTACCGGACTTCCGCCGATTCCATGAATTTCAGCGTCTGGATTACCCCGGAATCCATTCCCTACAGCCACCGCTATCGGATTTATCTGTACAACCAGGGAATCCTGTATACCACCTGGGCCTTCCTGGACAATTATGTGGACACCTCCGATGGTCTGGACGGCCGTGGGCCGCAGAAAACACTGTACGACACAGACGGACGTTCCTACACGCTGATGACCTCCGAGGAGATCCGGGTATCCGCAGATCTGGATACGGAGGCTTCCCTTCCGGTACAGACGCAGGCGATTTCTGATGAGATTCTTTCTGAACTTGAGAAGCATTCTTATACCTTTGAAAATCCTCTGGTGATTCAGAACCCTTACCAGAACACGCCGCTGACCACTCTGATTGCCTTTGAAACCGAAGAGGCCTGTCAGGTGCGGATTACAGTAAAAGGGAAAACAGAGAGCGGAAACAGAACCGATACCCTGGGCGCGGCTTCTCTGCATCTGGTTCCGGTTCTGGGACTTTATGCGGATTCAGAAAATGAGATTCTTCTGGAGCTCCTGGATGCCTCCGGCAGTCAGACGGCCTCCCGGACTCTCACCATCCGGACAGACAAGCTGCCGCAGTACCTGCGCTCTGCCGTTCAGGCAGACGAAGGCTCCGATGGCGGCGCCGCGGATCACAGCAGCTCCGTCGCCTCCGCCATGGACCTGATCCTGATTTCCGGTCTGGATTCCCCGTATCTTTATGCCTTTGACGCAGCCGGGGATATTCGCTGGTACTGTACGCTGGAGAGAGAATATTATGGGGCCTTTCCGCTGGAAAACGGCCATATTCTGATGGAATCTCCAGGCGTTCTCTATCCCAACGCCAGCATGCCCAATTCTCCGGAATTCCTGGAGATGGATTACCTGGGACGGGTCTATCAGATTTATTATTTCCCGGAGGGCGTCCACCATGAAATTAAGGAAATGACCCCGGGCGGTAATTTTCTGATTGCCACCAATTCCAATGACTGCTACGAGCAGAACCTGATTCAGGAAATTGACCGGGAAACAGGCACTGTCGTCAAATCCCTGTGTCTGAATGACCTGTTTGAAGGATTAACGTACATCGACCGGGATGACTGGTGTCACATTAACACGCTGTCCTATGATCCGGAAACAGATTCGGTTCTGGTCAGCTCCCGGAATCTCCATTCTGTGATCCGCATCAACTGGACCACGGATGAAATCCTGTGGATTCTCAGCGATCCGCAGGTTTGGGAGAGTACGCCCTGGGCAGACAAACTGCTGCATCCGGATTCTGATTTCCCCTGGCATTATCAGCAGCACACGGCCTATGAAGTGGGCGAAGATCTGGACGGAAATCCGGAAACCGTGGAAATTATGCTGTTTGACAATCATAATGCCCAGTATCGGATGCTGGACGATTTCCGGTACACAGGATCTTCCTATGTAATAATTTATTCCGTCAACGCTGCAGACAGGACGGTATCGCAGCTTCGGAATTATGAAACGGCTTTCTCCAGCATTACCTCAAACGCCTTTTACTGCAGCGAAGAAAAGCGGGTGTTCTCCGTAAATGCGTACCTGTCCGCAGATCCGGACTGCAAAGGACGGATTTACGAGCTGGATTATGAAACCGGCGAACAGCTCCATACCTGGTTCCTTTCTCACAAATTTTACCGCGGCTACCCGGTTTCCCTTTCCATGAAAGACTGCGCCAGTCCATTCACTCTTCCGGAAAACTACCGGAAGGGAACCCTCCGTGCCCCGGTGGAAGTAGAAAATCCGGTGAGAATTTCCGGTTCCGGAGTATTAACTGAAGAAACCATTCATTTTATCCTTCAGGAAAATGTGCTGTATGTACAGGGCGGCGACCACATGTACACGCAGATTCTTTTCAATGGCCTGAATCATACATACGCTTACGACATTTCCGACATCAAGCTGATTTCCGAGAATGCCAACAGTTATCAGTACCGGCTTCCGATTCCCCTCTCCACGCTGGAACCGGACACCTACAGCATTCAGGTAATGTATATGAACAGACTTTACAATACACCTGCATCCTTTACCATTTCCTCTGCCCCCCGGTAAAAGCATGTATTTCGTCAGCTGAAACCTGCGCCGCCAGGCGCACATGAAAAAAACGGGTATGAAATCCCTCAAAGAAATTCATACCCGCTTTTTCATCCACACACTTTCCAGTATTTCCGAAGATAATTTTCTGCTTCCTCCTCCGGAGCGGAGATTTTCTCCACAATCCGGCATTTTATTTTTTCTCTGGTCTCACCAAACTCCTGGCAGGCTTCGATCATCGCCTGAATACACTCGGCTCTTCCTTCCTGCTTTCCTTCCTGCCTTCCTTCTTGCCTTCCTTCCTGCCTTCCTTCTTGCCTTCCTTCCTGCCTTCCTTCTTGCCTTCCTTCTTGCCTTCCATCTTCAATTAATTCATCAATCGCCTGACACATATCCGTTTCCTCGCTTTCTTTTCCATCTTCCGGTTCCTCCAGTAAACACGCCAGCCGCTCCTGCTCACCAAGCAGAACCAGCATTGCCGACCGCTCTACTGTGTCCATTTTTTGCATCTCTTCTCTGTGCAATCTCACATAATTATATAGTTTTTTCTTGTTTTTATTGTATTTTAGCATACTGAATATGTATTGTAAACAGGAATGAAATTTTGGCCGAAACGGCCTGAAATGGAATGACTTGCATATCATGACTCCTGTAATATTTGTTATAACACAATTAGCTTTTCAGTGCAGCCTTTCCTCCTGCAGATTTGGCTTAATTTTTTCTTAATAATAAATCCTCTTTATAATAAATTCTCTTTGCGTTTTCGTAAAAAACCTTCTCCCAATATTTTTCCGGGATCAGTTTTTCCATCAGATACAGATAATCATACAAATTTACCAGCGGCCAGTCTGTTCCATACAGAATCCGGTCATAATCATCCAGATATTGGAACCAGGTCCGCAGATAGGCCACATAATCTGCATTTTCTTTCAGAAATTTCTCCGGTTCCAGCGGCCCTTCCAGCAGGCCGGATAAATCAGTCGCTACATTCTCATTTTTCTCTACGACTGCCATGGTGTCCGGAAGCCAGGGATTTCCCAGATGGCACAAAACAAACTGAACTCCCGGCCAGCGGTAGGCAGCCTCATCTACTGTCAGCGGATGGCTGTACTTTAAAAGTCCATGACTTCCCGCCAGGGCTCCCGTGTGAATCGCCACAGGCTTTCCGTAGGTCTGAGCCAGCTCATAAAAAGGGGCATACATATCATCACTCACGTAGCGGCAGGAATAGCCCGCATATATTTTTATCCCCACACAGGAGGTCCTTCGGAGATTGTTTTCCACAGCTTCCACCGCCTGATTCCGGTTTTCCCGGCTGAGACAGTGCTCGTCCAGCCCCACACAGTAGTCTAAAAAGTCCGGATATTGATGAGATGCCGGATCCAGCCCGCCATTTCCCATAACAATCCCTTTCTCAATTTCAAGATCCGCAAAAACCTTTCTCAAATGTTCCTCTGTATTTTCGTGGCCAACGGCACGGGCTTCTTCGTCAAAATCCTGATAATTATGAAAATGCAAATGTGCGTCAATTCGTTTCACAGGTCCACCTCCAAGAATTCGCTGCCAATATCATTTTATGAGCCGAGGGACAAATGGACATGAAAATCCGTGCCTGCATGGATTTTCATGTCTATGGGGCCCGTAAAACATGAGCGAATTGCGAATGTTTTCGTCGATTTTGGGGTGCTGCGTCCCAGTTGGACGCGTTAAGCACCGACCGCAGCGAAGCGAAAACGCGCAGCACGGAAAAATCGACGGAAGACTCATTTGTCGGGCAACTCATATATTTATTATGATACATTATACCGTGGCCTATCCAAAAACGCAATGACCTGAATTGACGCCGCAGCACACTGGATTCGCATTCAAAGATGCTGGGGGCAAAAGATGCCATACGGATTGTTCCGTGCTTCGCACCCCTACAATCCTGCATCATTCAAATTTACAGTCAAAACTCCCAAAAATATCTGCTTTCATTGACATTTTTTCATAAAAAAGATATAATTTTTTCAAATAATTCGTTTAAATAATGAAAGGAGTTTTATACGGCGAAGGAACCTTGGTTAAAAGTCAGAAGAATTGCAAAATGTTTCCTGCTTGTCCTGCTGATCATTTGATTGGTACCGGCCGTAAAGGCGCAGGCAGCAAGCCCGAAATTGTCTTCAAGCAGTCTTGTATTGATTCAGGGGCAGAGTCAGACCCTGAAAGTAACCGGTGCGACCGGAAAAATCACCTGGTCATCCAGCCAAAAAAGCATCGCTTCCGTGAACAGCAAAGGGAAAGTCACCGCAAAGAAAAAAGGAACCGCAGCGATCACGGCCAAATTCGGGAAGAATAAACTGGTATGCAAGGTTACTGTTGAAACACCCTCGTTAAACAAAGAGACCCTGACACTGAATGTGAAGGGAACCGCCCAGTTAAAATTAACCGGCACCAAGCAGAAAATCAAGTGGAGTTCCAGTCGGAAAACCGTTGCGACAGTCAGCTCCGGCGGAAAGGTAACCGCAAAAAAAGCCGGCACGGCAACCATCACGGCAACCATCAGCGGAAAAAATATACCTGTAAGGTTACCGTAAAGCAGCCTGTCCAGAGCATCAGCCTGAACAAAAAGACACTCATACTGGAAGCAGGAAATACCTTCTCTCTGAAAGCCTCGGTTCTCCCTTCCAATGCAAGCAATAAAGGACTGTCCTGGTCAAGCAGCAATTCGAAAATCGCCTCCGTTTCTTCAAACGGAACAGTAAAGGCAATTGGGCGCGGAACTGCGAAGATTACCGCGAAAGCAAAGGATGGAAGCGGGAAAAAGGCGGTATGTACAGTTACCGTCAATTTATCGAATACTATTTCTTTTTCGAAAAGCTATGTGGAAGTTTATGAAGGCTGCTGCTTCCTGCTGGATGATATTGGCGTAGATGTCACGCTGAAATATGAAGAAAATTATGGACTTGGCACTGTGGATCCATCCGTTGTGTCACAGATGTACGATGCCGCGTCCTCAAACGTCTATTTCCACGCATTGAAGCCCGGTAGGACCACCATTACGGCAAATACTGTCAGCGGAGCATCCACATCCCTTACGGTTGCCGTAAAATCACTGGGACTGCCTGCGGCAGCGAAGAAGTCCCCCCCTGGATGTGGGTATCATTTTATCCGGTTCTGGTTTCGACCAGGATATGATCTCTTACCTGGAACCCTATTTTGAGAAATATGGCTGGCACACATACTATGTGAATCTCCGTTTCGGTATGCCTGCCCAGGAAGCTCTGAAAAGCTTCGTAAGCCAGGATGTTGATCTGATCGTTTTCTTCGGTGAAAAGATGGATTTAAGCAGCGTCGATTTCGACTGGTCCCGTGACGCAGACATCGAGACACTCGTCATCAACGATTCCAACGTTCAGCTGCTGCCGAAATTTGTCACAGCGCTGAGAGAAAAAAGCTATCTATAGGGAAGCCAAGCATAAGAAACAAAAGCTGTCATCGGAGCATCCGATGGAGGAAGGGGCTGTCTGCCGGCAGCCTTCTGCTGCACGTTAAAACGATTCTATCTAAAGGAGATTTTGCCATGAAATTACTTACATTAACCAACGGTCTTACCATACCCGCAGTTGGCTTCGGCACCTACAAAGCCACTGCCGGGGAAGGAGAATCGGTCATTCTGGATGCTCTGCGGGCCGGTTACCGCTACTTTGATACCGCGTCCTTTTACGGAAATGAGGAAATCATCGGATCTGCTCTAGCAAAATCCGGCATTCCCCGCCGGGATCTTTTTATCGCGTCCAAGGTCTGGAAAACGGAGATGGGATATGAACCGGCAAGGGCAGCCCTGGAACATTCCCTGAAGCGTCTTGACACGGACTATCTGGATGTCTATCTGATACACTGGCCAAGGACAGATCCGGCAGATGCTGACTGGGTACCCAGGCTTTCAGAGACCTGGAGAGCTCTGGAGGACGCATACCGGGACGGAAAGGTCCGGGCCATCGGCCTGTCCAACTGTCTGCCCCACCATCTGGATGTGGTTCTGAAATCCGGCACCCTTCCTCCCGCTGTGGACCAGATTGAATTCCATCCGGGGTATCTGCAGATGGAAACCGTCACAACCTGCCAGAATCTGGGTATTCAGGTTCAGGCATGGAGTCCCATGGGTCGGGCGCGGGTTCTTCAGAATCCGCTGCTGTGTGAAATTGCCGGAAAATATGGAGTGAGTACGGCGCAGGTCTGCCTGAAATTCGCCCTCCAGATGGGTGTTATGCCCCTTCCCAAGGCTTCCTCCTTTGAACGCATGCGGCAGAATCTGGATCTGGACGGATTTGTCCTGGAGCCGGAGGATATGGAGCGCCTGAAAGAGATGCCAAGAACCGGCTGGTCCGGGGAACATCCTGACCGGGAACGGGTGCCTGTGGACAGCTGACTGAAATCCATGCATCTTCCTGGTTTTTCCTGGATTTTCCTGCATTTTCTCTATTGACATCCTGGAAGCAAGTGATATAATAATAATAACTAATACTATTATTATATTACTCAGTGAAAGACCCTGAAAACGGAAACAAGGATTCATGCAGAAAGCATGCAATTACAGGAGGTGCAATGTTATGTTAAAGGGAAAAACAGCGATCGTAACAGGAGGAACCAGAGGAATTGGCTTTGCCATTGTGAAGAAATATCTTGAGAACGGGGCCAATGTGGCCATTGCCGGTTCCCGTCAAGAATCTGTGGATAAAGCCATTGCCAGGCTGCCTGAATACCAGGATCGGGTGATGGGCATCTGGCCGGATCTCTGCTCCCCGGAATCAGTCGCCGCTGCCTTCGCGTCCGTGAAGGAAAAATTCGGCAGCGTAGATATTCTTGCCAACAATGCGGGAATCTCTTCCAGAACCAGCCTGTACGACTACACGGTTGAAGAATTCTCCAAAATCGTTGACATTAACTTAAAGGCCGTTTTTATCTGCTCCCAGGCAGCCGCCAGAATCATGCGGGATCAGGGCGGCGGAGTGATCATCAATACCAGTTCCATGGTAGGCGAATACGGCCAGCCCTCCGGATGCGGTTATCCGGCGACAAAATTCGCCGTAAACGGCCTTACCAAATCTCTGGCCCGTGAGCTGGCAAAGGATCAGATCCGTGTCAACGCGGTGGCACCGGGCGTTACCAGAACAGATATGGTTGCCGCCCTGCCTCAGGAGCTGGTAGACCGGATTTCTGCCGGTATTCCCCTTGGCCGTGTAGGAGAGCCCCTTGATATTGCCAACGCCTATCTCTATCTTGCCAGCGATCTGGCCAGCTATGTAACCGGAATTACCCTGCGTGTTGACGGCGCAGCCATGACCTGATGGGAGGTATTGGAACACATGAATAAAAAAGCAATGTATAACCTGACCTACGGGCTGTTTGTACTGACCGCCCGTTCCGGAGAAAAGGACAACGGCTGTATCATTAACACAGCGGGCCAGGTCACTTCGACCCCGAACCGCATCAGCATTGCCGTGAACAAGGACAATTACACCCATGACCTGGTGAAGGAAAGCGGCAGGTTCAATCTCTCCATTCTGAGTGAGCAGGCAGATTTTGAGATTTTCCGGCATTTCGGTTTTCAGTCCGGAAGAACAACGGATAAATTTGCCGGGTATCCGGCCTGCAGGCGCAGTGAGAACGGACTTTACTACATCACGGAGGGAACCAATGCCTATATCAGCGCCGCTGTCGAGCAGACCATCGACCTGGGCAGCCACACGCTGTTCCTGGCTTCCGTAGAGGATATGGACGTGCTGTCCCAAGCACCTTCCGCTTCCTATGCCTACTACCAGTCCTCCATCAAGCCCAGGCCCGAAGCGCCGGCTTCCAAAGGGAAAACCATCTGGCGCTGTACTGTATGCGGATATGTATATGAAGGCGAAGAGCTTCCCGCGGATTTCATCTGTCCCCTCTGCAAACATCCGGCTTCCGATTTTGAAAAAGTGACCGGATAAGCTAAAAAAGCCGCCCCAAAGATTTCTCCATGGGGCGGCTTCTCTTATCTCTTTTGCTGCTCTTGTCTCTTTTTCCGCTGTTCTATCTCAGCTGTTCTATCTCAGCTGATCTTCCTCCAGACACAGCCACGTGTTCTCGGCACCTGTAGTTTCTTCTGTCCGGATTTCCAGCGTCTGCTTTCCGGTCAGATCCACTTCAAAGGCCAGCGGCCCGTCTTCCTTCCGATATCCTTCCGTTTCAAATACCAGCTCGCCGTCGGCGTAAATACGGATATTCATCCGGGCATCCCGGCTGGCATTGGCCGATGTGGTAAAGGTTCCGCAAAAAGTGCTGATCCTTCCGTTCAGGTTGTACATGGCATAAGCTTCTGAACCGGTCTTAAAGGCCAGATAGCCCTCCCGAAGCTCCCCGTAAGCATCCCGGAACAGTTCCCGGTCAGTTGTCGTTTCCATAGAATCCACCGACACCAGATCTGCCAGCCTCAGCAGCAGATCCTCCGCCTTTTCCTCTGCCAGGAAAAGTTTCGCATCATTCAGGAACAGCTGACCATAGTCACTTTTACCGTCATTTCGGCTGGCAATGGTCAGAACCTTTACGCCGGTGAGATCAATGGAGAATTCTGCAGAATCTCTGTCCTTCGTGTAATCTCTCAGCTCATACAGAAGCTTTCCGTCTCCGAACATCGCAAGCTGAAGCTTCACGCCGTCTGCCGCTTTTCTTGTGATGGAAACACTTCCTTCCATGGAAGCGTAATTTCCGTCAAGCGGGCAGCTAAACCATGCATCATTGGAAGCATCCAGGCACACGCTGTTCAGGTGCAGATTTTCCTGCCGATCCAGGAAATGAACCACATCGGTATTCGAGGATTCTGCCCATTCCAGAGAAGAAAGGAAAGCATCACCCACCGCCTGCTGGCCGGACAGGGCTTCCACCTCCATCACAAAGCCGGTTTTCGTCTCCGGATCCCGGTCATTCCAGGTACCGTCCCGATACATCGAGAGCAGGTTTTCCGTCTCATTGTAATTATCCGGCTGACCGGAGGACCAGTTGGTATAGGTCTCGAATTCAGAGCCGTCCACCCAGCTCCAGAGCTCCCCGGTCCGGGAACCGCCCAGCCAGTATTCCTGATAAGAACCGCTGGAAACCAGATACTGGACAGCCGCCTGCTTCTGCGGATCCGTGATACATGCCAGAGTACCGCCTGCTGCCTTACAGAAAGCGTTCGCCTGCTGCCAGGTCATTTCCTGATCAAACCGATAGTACTGATAATTTCCGTAGGTCACCATTTCTGCCGCCTGCTTCACCGCCGGACCCTTCATCTCCGGAAAAACGATGGGTTCCAGAGCTTTGTCATCCTCCAGGCTTTCCTCCTCTGCCGGGCGCACCAGAACCGCATCCGTCAGATAGACGTAAAGATCATTGCCTTCCTCTTTTCTGGCAGTGCGGATCTCCAGCTTCTTTTTGCCGGTCAGATCCGCCTGGAAGGCCAGGCTGCCCTGATATTTGGTAAAGCCCTCTGTCTCATATACCACCTCGTCATCCGCGAGAACCTGAATGGAAACGGAGGATGCTTCACTGCAGGATCCCGAAGACACCAGAAAGGTTCCGGTAAACTCCGTATAAACACCGTTCAGGTTCCAGAGTACGGACGCCTCCTGTCCCATACAGAACTTCGCCACGCCGTTATGAAGCTTTCCATATCCATCTGTCCACAGTCCGGTGCAATACTCATAGTTGTTCGCATCCACAGTAGCCAGCTCCTGCAGAGTATTTTTCCGCTCCGACAGTACCTGAGCATCCGGATCCGGAACTATTTTCGTCTCATTCAGGAACAGGAAACCATTGCTCCACTCACCCCGGTTGCAGGTCTGAATGGTCAGTGTCTGCACACCCCGCAGATCCAGGCTGAAAGACATCGGTTCCTCCGTCTTCGTATAATCATAACAGGTGAGCAGCGGTTTTTCATCGCCCCAGATCACGAAGTCAAAGGACGCGCCGCTTCCGGCTTCTGTCCAGGTGCTCACATTTCCGGAAAGCTGTGCCCACTGACCGCCCAGGCTGTAGGTGATCCAGGCATTTTCCGAAGCATCCAAAAACAGGCTGCCAAAATGCCGGTTGCCATAGGGATCCTGGAAAACTCCCTGAATATCGGTATTGGATTCATCCACCGGAATCAGATCGATCAGGTCCATGCCATCCGGTTCCCTTTCCGGGTCGAGTTCCAGGATAAAGCCGCAGTCCTCTCCGCTCAGATTTCGATCATTCCATTGATAATCGAAGTAGCTGCCCACAGTCAGATAATTTTCTTCGCCCTCGTCATTTCCGCTGTTATTGTCCGGCTGACCGCTTCTCCAGTCTGTCCACGCAAAGTCCTCCCCGGTCACCCAGTTCCATTTTCCTTCCCAGGCCTCATCTGTGGCGCCGAGCCAGTACTCGCCCCAGGCGCCATTCTCCAGAAGCTGACGGATCACGGCGGATTCCCGGTAGGAGGTCACCGTAGCAAGATGTCCCCCTGCCTTCTCACAGAATTCCTGTGCTTCTTTCCAGGTCATCGTCTCCTCAAACCGTGCGTAGGTATGACCTTCATAGGAAATCACAGCTGCTGCCCCGGAGGCTGCTTCGCCGGACAGTACGGGGGCTGCCGTCAGAGCCGCTGCGTCTGCGCTGTCTGCTGACTTCTCCGCCTCTTCTCCTGTGCTGTCTGTTTCCTCCGCTTCCGGAAGCGTCACCGGTGTCTCGCCGGAAAGCTCCGTATACCGGATCTCTGTGTCTCCCAGATATTCTTCTTCAGCTGCCATCTGTTCTGCTGCTTCGCTTTCATTCATATACAGCCAGTAATCCCGATCCTCATACACCAGACTTCCGTCCGGGCTCTCCTGTACGTCATAACAGCAGATCAGGACATAAACATCCTTGTCTGCGGAAGTCCGGTTCCATCCGGTAACCGGCAGCACTCCGTGATAGAGCAGGAACAGTTCATTATAGTAATAATAGTCTTCCTCAACGTATGCCTTTTTTGCATATTCCAGGGAAATGCCGCTGCGATCCCACTGAATCCAGCCTTTTCCGTCATTCGCGCTTTTCAGAATGTCTTCCTGTCTTTTCGCAATCACCTCTGCGGCCAGGACCCCGGCTTTCTCAAGAATCGGCTGCAGCCCTTCGCTCTCCAGAGAATCAAAGGCAAAATCATAAGTATTCAGTCCGGAAATCTGACATTCCAGCTGATTGTTCGTCACACGGTAGCCCATTTCCAGCAGAGCCTGTTCATCGTATTCAATATTCCAGCTGAACTGGTCGCCGTTATAGGCCTTAACCGACTGATCCCGCAGCTCATTCAGCGACGTATCCCAATAATAGGGCTTCTCGTAGTCAATTTCAAAATCGATATAAACATCGGGACAGTTCCCTTCAAAGGATACCGAAACAGCCTCTGTCAGATCCAGATCCTGGGGCTCCGTCAGACCCTCCACGGGAACATCCCTGGTGAAGCCTTCCAGATAAATGCCCACGCTTCTCAGATACACCGGATCTGTCTCCGAAGAACAGGACAACGTCACCACATCCCCGTTGGACAGCTCCTCGTACTGACTCAGCTCTGTAGCAAAATCGCTTCTCCAGCTGTAATAAACCTCATCTGCGGCATCCTCCGCAACGGAACCTTCCATTCCGGCTTCCGGATCTGCAGTTTCTGGTTCCCCGGCTTCCTCAGCGGTTTCGGAATCCGCATCAGAGGTTTTTCTTGGGCCATAGCTTTCCCGCTCATCCTTCTCAAAAAGCTCTTCCAGGTCCTTCAGGAGCTTTTCCGTATCCAGCGAAGTATAGGCGCTTCCCGCACCGTCATAGCCTTCCACGCTGCAGATGACATAATTCTCCAGCGCCAGTGTCTCCGTCTTCGCCAGTCCATCTGCCGCACCCGTGATGTCCTCGGCCTCCAGGCGGATACCGTAGTCTTCCAGCTCCGGAATATCCGCATTCACCACTGCCTTTACTTCATCTCCGGTACTGAGCTCTTCAAAGTAACCGGGCTCCGCATAAATGCTGTAAAGTCTGGAATAAAGCTCTGTAGAAACATAATTCTGGGCATCATCCGAAGAATCCACTTCCAGAATCCGCTCCCGGATATCTGAATAAAGGCTGTCCCAGTTCGTGGAAATACTTCCATATCCATGCCCTTCAAATCCATAAAAGCTCAGTGTCAGATAATCATTAACCCGGATGTTCAGAATCTCCGTCAGTCCTTCCACCAT
Organism: Candidatus Limivivens sp.; assembly: GCA_034101475.1. Classification (GTDB taxonomy): domain Bacteria; phylum Bacillota; class Clostridia; order Lachnospirales; family Lachnospiraceae; genus Limivivens. The sequence continues at coordinate 2,368 of JAXEJQ010000087.1, read as the reverse complement.
GTACTGAATGGATCCATTTTCAAATACCACCCGGTATTTTTTCAGAACATTTTTTTCAAACCCGCTCTCCACAGTGATTTTGTCTCCGTTGGACAGCCCGGAATTCCGGGACAACGAAAAATCCTTATGGGCATCCGGAATCAGCCCGCGGATCTCTTCGATTTCCCGCTGGGTCAGATCCTTCTTCTCCCCGATATCCGCCAGAAGCCTGTCATAATCAAAGGTCAGACTGGCTGTACCTTCCCCGTCAAAGCCTTCCACCACAAGCTGAACATAATCCGTTGGATTCAGAACCCTGCTCCCGAAAAACAGGGTTTTCACTGCAATTACCGCCAGAATGGCCGCCACAATCAGAATTGCCAGAAACAAAAAAGCCGGCCGCCGGCTGGATGGCTCTGATTTCGGGCCGGATGGCTCCGATTTCGGATTTTTCGGACCGGATGACGGACCCGGCTCCGGCTTTTTCAGAATCGTTCCGCAGTCCGGACATTTCTCTGTGTTGTCATCAAGTTTTTTGCCGCAATTATGACAATACATAACTTTCCTCCCTTTTTCGCTGGTTTATTTTTACCGTATCTGTCCAGTACCTTCACAGATACGATTCGCAAACCCATGAATATCGGCTGCGCCGATGGGGTTTGCTCACACATGCTTCACGTTCTTACGGCCTCATCAGCAAGCAGTTCGGCCTGTTCTGAACAGTTATATTTTATCAAATTATCCAGACAATGGCAATCATTTCGAGGGAATTTCGGGACAATCCTCCCCATCATCCGATGAGTTGCCCGACAAATGAGCCTTGCGATCTCGCGCCACAAAACTCGGGATTCAGGTACATGAATGTACCTGAACACCTCGCGGTACAACTACCCCGTGAACAGTAGCACGAAAACATTCGCAATTGGCTCATCAAATAATTCAGGTTTCAATATTTTATTTTGTATTGTATAATGATTATCAGCATGTAACTGTTCAAAGCATTCTGGAGGTTGGCTCTGAACAGTTGCATCCGCATTTATCTGTCATGCGCAGATAATATGATGATGCCAGGATTGTGGGAGTGCGAAGCACGGAACAATCCGTATGGCATCTTTTAACCTCAACATCCTGATATAGAAAATAGCCGAGGGAGGAAAGACGATGAAAATGAAAAAGAAAAAGAAACTGATCCTGCTGGCCATGCTGATATGCCTGCTCTGCAGCATGCCTGTTTCCGCGGCAGGAACAAAGGATGGCTGGAAGAAAACTGCCGGCAGCGTTTACTATTACAAAAACGGGAAGCCGGTGAAGGGCTTTGTCAAAATCAACGGCATTACCTATTATTTTGACCAGAAGGGCCGGAGAGTCCAGAGCGCCTGGATCCGGAAAAACGGAAATATCTATCGGACGGATCGAAAGGGTCGTATCCTGAAAAAGCGCTTTGTTACCGTGAATGGCCGAACCTATTATCTGAAATGGAACGGCGTCCGCAAGACCGGATGGGGGGATTTCAAGGCGGGACGGGCCTATTTCGGAACCAACGGAGTCATGCGAAAAGGCGTTCAGAAAATCGGAAAAAGCTATTATTTCTTCAGCAGTCAGGGCTATCTGCAGACAGGAATTCAGACAAAGGGAAATACGACTTATTATGTAAACAGCAAGGGGAAGATTACCAGGAGCCTGAAGGAAGAAAACGGAACTGCTATCGGCTATGACTCCAGTGGAAAGGCCCTTGATCAGATCAGCACGGAAGAGCTCCTGGCGGACATCTGCGCGGCCAGGATTGTTTCCCAGGTCACAAACAGCAGTATGACCGATGCCCAGAAGCTGCGGGCATGCTTTGACTGGGTGGTAAAGAAGCCCTATGCCACTCTGCGGACCTTCCGAGCTTTTGAAGGCTGGACAGCCGTCTACGCCAATGATCACTTCGTGAGAGGCCGGGGAAACTGCCATTCGGATGCGGCCGCCTTTGCTTATCTGGCCAAGGCTTTGGGTTATCAAAATGTCTATGTGTGCGTGGATTCCGACGGTACAAATGTCAACGGACACAGCTGGACCGAGATCAACGGACTGGCTTATGACCCGCTGTTCGCGGAGTCAAAGGGCTTTGCGAAAAATTACGGGGTACCATACGGGGTTTACATTCTGCATCCCATTCTGAAGGTGAAAATTGCATAAACAAATGGCCGGGGCGTACTGTATGCTGCAGTACGCCCCGATTCTGGGAGCATTTTCGCTGTATATGCTGACCATCTGGTAATTATGGTAAAGAGTGCCGGATATTTCATTAGCCTGCAAGGCGGAAGAAGGAGGCGATGCGGTGGCATCGTCGACTGATGACAACGCAGCAGATAATGAAATAGATGGTGCTTTTTACCATAAATTACAA
>JAXEJQ010000086.1:0-30890 GCA_034101475.1 Candidatus Limivivens sp. | reverse complement strand
CAGCTGAATCTGATTTTTCCTCCATTCCAGATTCTTTTTCTCAATTTCCTTTCCTTCTTTCATGCGCTCATCCATCCTCGTTTTTCCTGTGTTTTCCAGCTTTTATTATAAAAGTCCCGGACAGCAGCCATGTGGTGAAGCATGCTTGCATGCGCAGACACATGGATATTGGACGGGCTACCCGTATGAGCAAGCAGCGGAGCGAATTGCGAATACGGGGCGATTGCGTTAGCAATCGACTTTTATTATTGGTGATGTCTGCATCAGCAGACATTTCCGTTTAGTTTTTCAAGGCCTTAAAATCCATAAAGCGAAGCCTGCGTTCTCCCCGTTCCGCAAAAAACTGGTCCAGAAGCCTGCAGCTGGACTGAAGCCACTGGGTACATTCTTCCGGCTCTTTTCCCCGGCACCGTTTTCCATACAGCTCCAGCACACGGATCAAAAGCCAGTCCAGATATTCTCCCCCTGCCTGGGTATGCTCCTCTGTGAGAGGCAGGTAACCGAAAAGCTTCAGATATTCGTCCATGCGTTGGATGGACAGATAGGGAACACACAGAATCATCAGATGCCGAATCATGGTTTTTCTGGGAATTTCACCCTGAAGACAGAGAACTCTGTTCAGCTCTGAGTAATAATTCATGCTGACTGACCGGTCCTCGTATCCCCAGCGTTCCCCGGCAATGGTATATCTGCTGGCATCTACATAATACAGATGCCGGAAATTCCGTTTCTGGCTCTCCCAGGTAGAATTGTTTCTGAAAAACAGCTCCGGTCTGACCTTGGTGAGATACTCTCTCTGCAGATCCTCCATACGTTCCCGGCGTTCCCAGTAAAACAGATCCTCTTCCCCCGGTATTTCGGAATATACGGTTTCGCTCCGGTCATAATACTCCTGTATCAGAACCCTCATCTCCGGTTCCGTCAGTTCCAGTGCTCTTCCAAAAGCCAGACACTGCTCCCGATTCACCGGAAGATGCTTTCCGGTTCGCCAGTAGCGAACATTCAGAGAACCACAGGTTCTGCCCATCCGCTCACAGAGCAGCTGATCTGCCTCTGCTTTTGACAGCATTCCCTGCTTCCGCCGAAACCGATCATAAACCTCCGACAGCCATTTCACCTCAGGCCGTTTGCCAGTCCCCATGTCAAGGCATTTCTGCGCCAGGCGAAGAATCTCCTCCCTCTCCCTCTGATTTCCCATTTTTTCACCTCATCCCTGAAAATCCGAAACATAAATAGTTTTCTTTTACATTTTCTGATTGTTTTTGTCAATAAAGGAAACTTTAACAATTTCACTTTTTTGTCTCTTTTTTTATTCGCTTTGATCTGGCAGAAAGAGACATCTTTTTTTAAAAAAGAAATTTTTTTTTAAAAAAAGAAAACATCCCGTTTTTCTGAGATGTTTTCTTTTCCTTTTCCATATTCACTTTTCCTTACAGCTGACCCCTGTTCTGACAGTCTCCCCGCCTGTACTTGGACCTGTCCTGAGAATCAAACTGCTTTCTGTCTGTTCCGTGCCTTCACAGACACGATTTTAAAACCCGCGAATAGAATTCCAGTATCTTCCCATAGTCTCCTCCATAGAGAAAATAGTAATCAATCTGTCCATCACCCTCGGTATACAGATAAGGACCGTACATGGAAAGATTGCAGCACATTACCGTTTCCTTTGCGGCGACAGCGATCCCATAACCGTATTCTGAAACCAGCAGAGGCATACGCATTCTTTTTCCTCCAAAACTGATATATCTGGCCTTCTGGTTCATCCGTTCCAGATCATCTGCCAGAATTCCTTTGGCGGAAAGCTTTTCATTTTTCGGCCAGTCAAAATAGACCCAGGTCTGAGGCTTCCCGGCTGTTTCTGCCTGCCTGGGCAGGGCCGCCTTTTCCGCCAGCAGCAGCTTCTCCTTTTTATCAAAAAACTGCAGAGCTCCTGATTTCTTATCAATTCGTACCGTGAGCTTTCCGGTAGCCGCTTCGATCCGGTCTCTCCCTTCCTTCGCCGTCCAGGAAACAGGACTTTCCGGATGATACTCCCAGAAGCCGGGTTCAAATCCTGCCGTTGTGCTTCTCCGGAACTGGATTCGAAGGATCGCTTCCTCCAGCGGCGTCAACCGCAAAGTCCCGTAGCCGCTGATCAGATCCAGATAATTCTTCGTCTTCTTTACCATTCGGATGGAATTGTCAATGCGGCCATGCCCCATGGGGCGCAGCCGGCTGCTGTCCACAACCTCCCGAAAATGATAGGGTGACGGGTTCAAAGGCGCAGGCTGCTGTTTTTCCCTACGAAGGGGTCTGGGACCCATGGAACCCCCCGTAGCCCGGTCCGGTTCTCCCTTCCGGGCATTTTCCCGTGCCTGCTCTCCCTCCGTTTCTTCTCTCTTCTCTGTCTTTCTGTCCGTTCTGATTTCCCGGCCGGTTGCCTTTTCCAGAGACTGCAGTTTCTTTTCTTCAGGTACCGGCTTTCCGATCATATCCGTCAGATCTCCCTGGTGCACCACTGCCAGCTCATGCAGAGCCCGGGTAGCCGCCACGTACAGGAGCTTGACATGGGAATTCTCCGCCGGATAATGTCCGGCGGAAGGATGGTAAAGCAGAACTGCATCAAATTCCAGTCCCTTGGTATATTCCACCGGAAGAACCATCACCCCTCTCCGAAACTCCGTCGTTTCCAGATCACTGCCAGCAAGGGACAGCCTTTCTCCCAGACGGGCGGTGACCATGGCCGCCTCCGTCTCATCCCGGCAGATCACCGCAATGGTCTCATGACCTTCCTTCTGCCATCCTTCGATGGTCTTTGCCGCATCCTGAAGCATGGCTTCCTCATCCCGGCACGCGGTTACTTTCACCGCATTTCCATGCCTCCGGATGGGATCCACCGGATAAATGGAAAAATTTCCATGCCGCAGAATTTCCGTGGCAAAATCAGAAATTTCCACCGTATTCCGGTAGCTTTTTTTCAGCAGTCCGAAGCTGTCACAGGGTCCGGTGAGAATCAGCTCCCGGAGCTCCTCCCAGTCGTTTAATCCATATCCGAAATGGATATTCTGGGATACATCTCCCATGATGGTATAAGTGCAGCCCCGAAGGCAGTAGGCCAGTGCTCCGTAGGCCATCATACCGAAATCCTGGGCCTCATCGATAATCACATGGCTGGCCTCCCGGATCCCGTCCGTTTCTTTTATTCGCTTATAGAGATACGCCAGCGCTGCCAGATCATACAGATCAAAACAGTCCTCCAAAAAAGGCACCGCCTTCCCCTTATTCTCCTGGCTGTGAAGAAATTCCCGATAAACCTCGTAAATGGAACCCTTCCACACATCCTTTCCGAAATGCTGGTGCAGCCTGCGCCGGAGCTCTTTTTTCTCCTCCGGCGTATAGGAAATGTATTTTCCGGACAATTCATTTTCCAGCTTTGCGAGAGCGATCTCATTGAGCATGTTGATTTTGCCCTGCATGGAAATCTGCGGATGATTTTCCAGATAATTGCGGATCACAGACTCCTTTACCAGAAGAACACCGTTTTTCTCCAGTCGGATCTCCTCCGGCGGAATGGCCGCCCTTTCATATTCCCGACAGAACTTCTCCAGATCCTGAAACCACTCATAACTTCCTTTCATACAGGCATGGGGATTTTTCTTATCGATGGGACAGACCCGATACTTTTTCGGATCCCAGTCCTCATAAAGCAAACGTACAAAAAGCTGCTCCATGGTCATCTGAGAAACTCCATAGACATCCAGATCCGGCAGCACGCTGGTAATATAATTCAGCAGAATCCGGTTGCTTCCGATAATATAAAAATCCTCCGGGCGAAATTCTTCCTCATAATTGTACAGAATATAAGAAATGCGGTGCATGGCTACTGTGGTCTTTCCGGATCCTGCCACTCCCTGAACAATGAGATTGGTTTTTGGCGATTTGCGGATAATGGCGTTCTGCTCCTTCTGGATCGTGGCAATGATTTCACCCAGCACCGCTTCTTTGTTTTTTGCCAGATATTTCGTCAGCAGTTCATCGTTTGCCACCACATCGGAGTCAAAAAAATCAACAAGCCGGTCGTCCGCAATTTCATAGGTTCGTTTCCGCTTCAGATCGATCTCACAGGTGCCTTCCTTAGCCACCGTATACCGGCAGCATCCCGCGGTATTTTCATAATAAACCGAGGCTACCGGCGCCCTCCAGTCAATGACCAGCGGCTCCGCCCCGTCTCCGGCGATCCCCACCCTTCCCACATAGTAGGACTCCTCATGGGGCTGATGCGGATCCCGAAAATCAATTCTCCCGAAATAAGGCTTCTTTCTGGCCTTCTGGCACCGCGCAAGATCGCGCCTGTTCTCCAATAACTGAGACTGTGTGTTGTGCAGCAAAGCCAGTGCCTCCTTATCCTTTGGCCCGTAGGTCTCCATCAGATCATACAGCTCCTCCGATAATTTCCGGATGTATCCCTCTGTCCGGATCAGGTTCTTCTGCGCCACATCGATAATCTCTGCCAGCTGCTCTTCTTCGGCTTCCCGGCTCAGGCCCGGGATGGGGCGAAGGCTTTTCTGTTCGTTCTGTTCGTTCTGTTCGTTCTGCTTGTTCTGTTCGTTCATTTTTCACCTCTCCATCCTGTTTCTCTACTCTGGAACTGAGGTTGAAAGCCCCATCCCGGCTTGAACTCTGTCCAGTGCCTTATAGGGTAATATAGGGAGGGAGCTTTGTCAAGGAAATGTTCCTTGGAGGTCGCCTGCAGGGCCAGAAGACAGGTTCCGGGACACGCTGCGTTTCCTGCTCGGGCCGCGCGCTGGTTTGCCGCCATTCGCGCAAACTCGCCTCCGGCACTTCCCGCTGCATACGCAGCTCACGTTCTCACTGAAACAACGCTCCCGCCGCCGTCGGCTCAAACAGACGCTCGGTGGCGGCAGCTAGCGCAGCCCTCGCGACGGAAGCCTCGCTATCGTCCCTGGAACTCTGTTCTTCTGCCCTCTGCGGCGAGCGGCTGCGCACTGACCGGGACTCCTTCGGAGCACCGGCTGCTCCGCGTCCGGCGGCGCCCCGGATTCCTGCGTGATGCGCAACAAAAAAGGGCTATGACATTAAGTCATAGCCCCATCCACACACTCAATCACTCTTCCGGTTCAAAATGCATCAGCATGGAACCGAAGAAGTCCAGATCCAGACCGGCATCTGTACACACAAAATTCAGCGCTGTCCCATCGAAATAGATTACCACCAGCGCATTTGCTTCTCCTGCATCCGTGGACACCGTACCTCCGGTCCAGGAAAGTCCCGGAACTGCCGCGCCGGCCATCACAAAATCCAGGGAACCGTCTTCATGGAACGTCACGGAATATTCTGCACCCAGCGCTGAAGCGTCCATGGTATAGCCGCTGACATCTGCAGTTTTGCAGACAAATTTCCGCTCCAGATATCCTGTCAGAGCATCGGCTTCCGTTTCCGGATCCTCTGTCGGAGCTGCCGCTTCCTCCGTGTCACGGACAAACAGCAGCTGTGTACCTTCCTCTTCCAGACAGAGCTGACCGTCCTCGTTCAGGATTCCGATGATCGTATCAAGGACCACCATTCCGTTTTCCACCGCCCATACAGTGAAATCTTCCTCATCACTGTCCGCAAGCACAGCTGTTCCGTCCTCATTCAAAGTCAGAATCATCTCCATACCGAATTCTGCCATGTCGTATTCGTCACCATCCAGGAGCATCTTTGTCCCGTACCAGGTACCGACATAGGGAGCACCTGCCTCGCCCACCGGAACCGGTTGGAGCTCCTCCATCTCCGTCTCTTCCACAGCTTCCGTCACAGGTTCCTCCACAGCTTCCGTTTCCGCAGTATCTGCGGATGCCGCCGCGCATTCTGCCAGAAGTTCTTCGATATCCGGCATGGCAGGATCGGGAACTCCGCAGTCTGCCCGGATGATCTGCGCCTGATCCTGAAGCGGTCCGAAATATCCGGGTCCCCACATCTTGTAAAAGGCACTCACATCCTCTTCTGTTGCAGAGGCCGGAATGGTCATCGTCAGATTTCCGGAACACTCTCCGGAAAATCCGTTTTCGTCATCAAAGACTTCTGCATTGGTAAATTCAAAACAGATATCAGAAAGGGAAGTACAGTTATTAAAAATATTCAGCGAAACAGACTCCACATCACCGCGAATATGAACCTCTTTCAGATTCGTACAGAATGCGAAAGCACCTGTGTCAATCTTTTTCGCACGAAGCGTCAGCGTTTCCAGACCGCTGCGGACGAAGCAGCTCTCACCGATCCGATCTGCCTGTCCCTTGTACCATACGGTTTCCAGTGCCTCACAGCTGTCGAACAAATAATTATCCAAAACGCGCACGCCATTAACATAAATGACATTTTTCAGACTGCGGCAAAGGAAGAAGGTTCCCCGTGCGGTGCTCTCCAGCGGACCATAGCAAATCACGGTTTCCAGCTGCTGGCAGTAACTGAAGACGCTGTCTTCCAGGGAAGTCACAGTCTCCGGAATCACGACGGAACGCAGCTTCAGCCATTCTGTCTGATTGGTATCCGTCTCCGTATCCGTATAATCACGGGCACAGTCAAAGGCATTATAGCCAATGGCTTTCACCTCAACCCCACCGATGGAGCGCGGAATCACCACATTCACCTCATCGCCGGTATAAGCCGTAATCGTACCTGTGGTAGCATCAAATTCAAAGTTTTCCTCCGGTGTGGCTTCAAAAGGCATTTTCACAAAGGCACTCTCTTCGCCTACCCGCAGAAGACACTCATACCACGGGATATCCAATACCTCATTCCATGCCGCCACCTGCTCATCCGAAGCATCGGCACTGATGCGGATGCCATCCGTAGAAATCCCTGTAAGAGCTCCTGCGCTTGCCTGAGCATTGGCAGGAATCACCAGACTGCTGATCCGGGTATCTGCAAAGGCATTATCTCCGATGGCAGTAATCTGATCACCCAGAGTCACTTCTGCAAGCGCCGTCCCCGCAAAGCAGCCGGCCGGGATCGCACCTTTCGTCACGACGGCTTCGGTCAGGCTGGCACAGCCTGAGAAAGCGTTCTCCGGCAGTAACGACGCATCGCACAGAATCGTCACTTTTTTCAGTCCCTGGCATCCTTCAAAGGCTCCTGCCCCGATGGACGTCACAGATTCCGGAATGGTCAGTTCCTCCAGCTCCGTACAGTTGCGGAAAGCACCTTCTCCGATGGTGGTCACAGAATCAAACAGATCCACCGTCCGGATCCGACTGTCCGCGAAGGCCTCATTTCCAATATAGGTAAACTGATCACTGTAGGGAACCGCAAAATATTCCAGCGTCTGGTTTCCTCTGAACGCACCGTCTGCCAGACCGACAACCGGCAAATAATTCTCTCCCTCCAAGGCAACATCATCATAGGGACGAATATGTGTCATTTCACCGGTGTAGCCTGCCAGAAAGACCTGAGAGGCATCATTGGGATTCTGGATATATTCTCCATTTTCACAATAGGAAACGTCCGGATTCTGATTCCGCCATACCCGGCAGGAAAGTCCCAGGTCATCCACGATCTGCTGGAGATCCAGCATCTGCTGCTTTGTACATTTCGTATTCAGGTCAATATCCGCCAGATTTATACATTCGGAAAAAGCAGAGGCATCAATCTGCGGCGGTGTCACACCATCCATATAAATATAGGAAATGCTGCTCCGGGCAAATGCCTCCGCCCCCACGGTTTCCAGTGTGGAAGGAAGGATGAGACTTTCCAGCCAGACGCTGTTCCTGAAAGCGCCGTCCCCGATGCTCTTCAGTCCCTCCGGAAGCACCAGCTCGCCTTTTATGGTTGTATACAGGAAAGCTTCACTGCCAATGGACTGGAGGCCTTCGGAAAGCTTCAGCTTTCCGCCCCGGTAAGAGCCGCTGAAAGCGCGGTCACCGATATACTCCAGGGTAGAAGGAAAGCTCACATACTGAAGGGTCACAGCATTCGCAAAGGCATCTGCTCCAATGGAAACCAGTCCCTCCGGCAGCGTAAGGTAACAGAGATAACGATGCTGCTGGAAAGCACCGTCCCCGATGGCGATAACCGCGGTTCCGTCAATGATTGCCGGAATATCCAGACGCGTCATATAGCCATTATAGCCGGTAATCGTTCCGGTGGCCGCATCAAAAATCAGATTCTCCGTGTCATAAACCGGTTCTGTGGGCACTGCGTTTTTCCCGCTGGGCTGAATCTCCGGCACGTCAATCATCTGGGAAAACACTTCCGTATATTCCGCAAGCTGGTCATCCGGTACATAGATCACGGCATCTTCTGCCATCCACTGAAAAGCGTCCCCGAAAAATTCCGGGCAGGATCCTTCAAAGGTAACAGTGTTCAGATTGCTGCAGAATCCAAAGGCATTCATGCCGATATAACATACCTGGGACGGAATGGTAATCTCCTCCAGCGATTCATCACTGGAAAAACAGCCTCCGCCGATGATCAGCAGACTCTCCGGCAGTGTTACATGAGTCAGGGAGCTGCACCAGCTTCCCACATCCTGCTCCAGCTGTTTCACTGTTTCCGGAAACGTGATGGATGTAATGTTATCCGCCCCGTTGAACACTCCTGTGCCAACCGCATCCACCGTACAGCCCTGGATCGTGTCCGGTATTACCACATCCCCGCCTGCACCGCTGTAGCCGTTCAGAGAATAATTCGTTGTGTCAAAGTTCCAAACAGACTCATCCTCTGCCAGCACAGGCAGATTCAGCATCATTGCCAGTATTCCCGCCGCCAGGAAAACCGGCGCAGTAGCTCTTTTTTTCATGCTGCATCCCTCCTCTATTCATTTCAAAGATCTTCAGATCCGCTTTGCGGTCTGTTTACTAAAATTTTCCACCAGTTCCGCCGTGGGTTCTTCCGGAAGAACTGGTATGGGTCGTGCTGCCTCCGCTTTCCCTGCCGGAAGAGCGGGGCGTCCTCTCCTGTTCCTCTTTTCTTCTGGTGGTCACTGTTTTATTCACCATTCGTTCCCAGTTCTGAGACAGCATCAAACTCCCCGGCACTGCGTAATCCTCCGCCTCCGTTTTCCTGCGGACGGATGTCAGCCGGGCCTTTTTCCTTCCGGCCATGATGGAAGCAAACAGAAGTCCCAGAAGCAGATCACCCAGAATCCAGAAGGGATCCACAGACCCTTTTGGCATGTTTCCCACGTCGTAAGGCTCCCCGCTTTTCGCCTGGGTGATAAACTTATCACACAGCTTCGCATAGGACGTGAAGGCTTTGCTGTAATTCCCGCTGCTCAGGGAAGGCTGAAACTTTTCCGTTATGTATTCCATGCCGGCATCCGTAAAGGCTGTAATGGCAAAACCGCTGGTACTGAGCTGCCAGTCCCGCTCCTCCATACTGATCAGGAGCAGGATCCCATCCCGGTCTTCTCCGTATCCAAATCCATTATAGTCGAAGAAATCATCGGCATAAGCCTCTGCCGTTTTCCCCTCCAGTCCGTTGACCGCTGCCACCGCCACATCACACTGCTGGCGTTCACTGATCTCATCCAGCTGCTCCAGAAGCTTCGTCTCCTCATCCTCTGTCAGCAGATCCGCCTCATCCACCAGTCTGGGCAGCCGTCTCTCCTCTGCCCGGGCCACAGCCGGTACCGGCAGCAGCAGAACAGCCAGAAGAACAGCCAAAAAAGTTCTGAAAATCGTTCTTTTCATACGCTGTCCCTCCCTAAATCAGAACCAGTGCCCACATCAGAGCATAGATGACTGCTCCGATCAGGATACCGCGTGTTATCACATATTTATTGTATTCCTTTTTATCAAAGGGCAGATCTCCCACCATCTTCCCGGTCTGACCGTTCATCGCAAAGACATATTTCTTTCCTCTCCATTTGGTGTTCAGAATCCAGACCGGATACAGAGCATACCAGTACCGGGCATTGGTCACCCGCACATTGCTTTTCTCTTTCCTCAGGGATGCGTACCCCTCCACCGTACGTTCAAAGGAAGATTCTGTGCTTCTTCGGATCCGGTTGTTTGCACGGACGAAACACTTTTCCATCTCCACATCATAACGGTCAGCCAGATATCCGGACAGATAAGCCGTTTCAAAGGGAACTGCTTCCGAAAACTGATAGGGCTCAATGGATTCCATCAGCGCGTCATCCATCTTTTTGGAGCCATCCACCGGAATATTCTGGAAATGAATGCTTCCGGACCGCTGAATCTCGTAAAATTCGCATTCCGTATATTCCAGATCCCCTTGCATCCAGGAACGTAATTTTTCCCCCCGGTAATGGATATTGGCCTGAGCATCTGCCTCAAACAGCCAGAAGGGCACGTATACGCCTTTGATCTCATCAATATGATTTTCCTTTTTAAAGATTGCCGGAAGGAAAGCCTTCCCCTGCAGATGCTTCTGATAGGCAGCCTTGGCAGCCTTTTTATCCAGTTTAAAAGGAATGATGTAATCCGGTCTCAGATCCCCGGAAAACTGCTCCTTCATAACCACCCGGTTACCGCAGAATGGGCAGGCGGTGGCCCCTGTGGTTTCCTCTGCCACAATCTCACCGCCGCAGGACTGGCAGACATAAATCCGCATTCCCGCCGTTTCGCCTTCCTTCCACTGACCGGTGCCTCCGGCAGACCAGGAAATTCCCTCTTCCGAACCTGGGTCTTCCTCCTGCTGAAGCTTCTGAAACGCATCAATCTCCATGGTCGTCAGGCAGTAGCTGCACTTCATTTTCTGGGTTTTACTGTCAAATTCCATGGCAGCGCCGCAGGAAGGACATTTGTACTCCATCACGTCAGACATCTCTCTTCACCTTCCTCCTGTCCCGTCAGATCTGACCGTCCTCCAATGGTCAGATCTGCGAAAATCCAATTCTGCCTGCGCTTAACACCGGTCGTTTCCGTCAATGGGATCGCCGCACTGAGGGCAGAACTTCGGAACCTGGCTGGGATCCTCGGGTGTCCAGCCGCATTTATCACAGCGAATACTCTGCATCCATCCCGTATTCCTGGAAGCGGAAGGTGCCGGCTGACCGCACTGCTGACAGAATTTTCCCGTATTCACCGCTCCGCAGCTGCAGGTCCAGGCACCCGCATTTCCTGTCTGTCCATACATTCCGTTATTCATCTGGCCCTGCACCGGCTGGCCGTACATCCCGTTGTTCATCTGGCCCTGTACCGGCTGGCCGTACATCCCGTTATTCATCTGGCCCTGCACCGGCTGGCCGTACATCCCGTTGTTCATCTGGCCCTGCACCGGCTGGCCGTACATCCCGCTATTCATCTGGCCCTGCACCGGCTGGCCATACATCCCGTTATTCATCTGGCCCTGCACCGGCTGGCTGTAAGGCATGCCGGTAAGGGCTGCCACAATCTGGTTGCCCACATTTTCCATCTCAAGCATCTTCGCGCGCTCATGATCCTTAACGGAAAAACTGTTCAGCTGGAAATCCATATCGTCAAACCAGGGGGAACGGATACCCAGCTTGATATAATAATCATAGGAATAAGTATAGCGGGGAGGATTATAGCTCCGGAGATTTCCCTCCTGATCCTCATACTGTTCCTCGTCCCGATCCTCCCGGATCTCCAGCTTACAGCTGGTCACCTGGGAAAGATCTACAATATCAGGATTGCTTTCTTCATCAAAGCGGGTCGCTACAGTAAACTGGCCTTTGGTATCGTCCAGGAACACATGGTAGCAGCTCCCGGCCAGATCCCGGGTAATCTGAAATGACCGGACCTTTTCCTTGTTTTCCTCCCGGTATGCCAGCTGTTTCCGGATATCCTCCACTGTACTGCGGCGGCGCTCTTCAAACCAGGGAGAAAGCTTCTTCGCACACTCCTTACACAGATTCCCGTCATCCAGCTTGCGGTTTCCCAATAAACCGATCTCTCCACCACAGATATCACATTCTTTTTTTTCAAAAACTTTTCCAAAAAATCCCATTTTCTTTCCTCCTTATAATAAATACAGCGACTGCGAAAGGCAGCCGCTGGTTTTTCCAGATAAGATCCCCTGATCCCATTATACTGTTTCTGATTTCATGCCAAAACCCTAAAATTAGTATATTTAATAGCCCCGAATCACAAAGCCACATTCCCGTGCAGCCACTGCAAGCTGAGTACGGGATTTGAAGTTGGTTTTCTGCAGCATGGTGCGGACATATTTTCGGACTGTCCAGGCAGAAAGATGGAGCCGGGCGGCAATTTCCTCATCCGTGTCACCGCTGGTCAGTTCCCTCAGAATTCTCTGCTCGCATTCGGTAAATTCCGTGCTGAAGGCTTCCCCGATTTTCAGCTTCGGCGCAGAATCCGGATAAACCGACTCACCCTGGACCGTACGGTCCATAACCGAAAGAAGCGCTTCCTCAGAAGGCTCCTTATACCAGAAGCTGTCCACTCCGGCCGCCCTGGCCCGCTTAATAAAATCACATTCCGGCTGTCCCGTAACCACCATCACCCGGATGTTCGGATAATACTTTTTAATCTTTGCCGCTGCCTCCAGACCGCTGGCATGCATGGCAGTACAGACATCCATCAGGACAAAATCCACGTGATTCCGCAGGCAGTAAAGCTCCGCCATGGCAGCACTGTCAATGGCAGCCACCACAGCATATCTTCCGCTGTTTTTCATATACAGTTCAAAAAGCGTTTTAGCAATCGGGTCATCCTCTACAATCAATACCTGAATCATCTTTCTATCCTTTTCCTGTCTGGTATGGTAATCTGAAGGGCAAATCCGGAACCGGCTTCTGTCTGCATGGCTCCCCCGGCCTCTTCCAGCCGAAGCCGCAGAGAACTCAAACCACCTCCCTCTTTGATTTTCCCCTTCGGATTTCTTCCATTATTTCGAAACACTGCACGCACCGAATCTTCCATCTCTGAAAACTCCACATAAAGCTCATCTGCCCCTGCATGGCGCACGGCATTGGTCAGCGCCTCCGCAGCCGCAGCAGCAGCCAGCGCTTCCGTTTCTTCTCCTTCCGGAACGTCTCCCTCCACGAAAACCTTCACCCCCGCCGCAGCCGCAGCTTTCCGGAAGGAATCCCACATCCCTACCGGCATACGAGGCTCTGTTTCTTTTTTCAGCAAAGCAATGATATACTTCCAGTATGCCCGGATCTCCTGCTCATTCCTGGTCTGCCCGTCCTGTTTCAGATAGGCTCTTGTCAGCAGAAGCGCCCGGCCCATTTCATTGTGAATCTGTGTTTTTGTCTCCAGAACCTTCCGGCTCCGAACCAGTTCTCCCATTTTTTCGCCATATTCCAGAAGCCGGCGGTTCGTTTCCGCCAGCTCTCTGTTATTTTCCTGCAGACGGGCAGACAGGTTCTGCAGTTCTGTAATGTCTGCCGCGGTAATCTGCACGACGGACACTCCTTCCACCTGGAGAATCTTCCGTTCAAAAGCCCACACCGTCTGATCCGGTAGTCGGAAGCTAGGTGCTGTTTTGTCGGACAGGCATTCCACCCCCGCTGCAGACCTGCCTTCTTGCAGGATCTGCCAGAAATGATTGGCATCCTGAAAATCCATACCGGCAATGGAATAGCAAAGTGCTTCCATTCGCCGATTCGCCAGCAGAACAAAGCCTTCCGGAGTTGAAAAGCTCAGTCCGGAGGGCAGGTTGTCAATACTCTCCTTGATAGAGCTGCGATTCAGCGCTTTCCGGTAGGCCTCCATGGTTCTCTTCAGAAAGCAGCCCGTGCAGATCCCTTCCAGTACCATCAGAATTCCGATGATTTCTGCCGGGAACCGACACAGCCAGTCCCATCCCCCCACAACAGGAAATCCCGAATCTGCTTCCAGCATTTCATTGGCACACCGCAGGAACACAACCTCCAGAACAAACAGAAGAAACAACGGAACAATGGATTTCACCAGCTCTCTCCCGGTTCCTCCAAGAACCGCTAAAAGGCATCCGAACTGCAGAAGCATCAGCAGATACAGTACCATGAGGATCAGGCCTCTGGCACTGGGATGAAGCATACAGAATCCTGTCATTCCATCCGCCCTCCTTCCTCCAGACGAAATTCCGCCAGGACAGCACCCTCCGACTCTTTGATTTCCATTGTCCCGCCCAGGGAAATCCAGTCCGTATTCTCCGGAAGCTGCAGCTTTCTTCCGCAGTCCACCCAGAGACGCAGAAAAATGGAGCCGTCCGCAATATGTCCTTTGACAAGCAGCGCCTGCAGTCCCTCCAGGGCCTGTTCAATCATCTGTTCAAAAACATCGTAAGCACAGGCCAGAACCTTCGCCCCAAGCCTGCCCATGCACTCGCATTCCAGAGAGCAGAGAGCCCCTGTCAGCCGGATTTGTTCCAGAGATTCCCTCAGACAGAACTCCAGCTCCAAAGCCGGAATTTCCCGATGATTCTCTCCCATCAGCAGCAGATTGCTGCGCCGTTTCACATAAACACTGAGAATGCAGACCTGAATCAGATTTTCCCTCATCGTCCCGGATGCTCCGTCATCCTCCAGAAGCGTTTCCACCTGATCCAGTTTTCCGGATACTTCTTTCATGACCTGCTCATAAAGACGGCTTTCCTCCAGAATCCGCAGATGCTTTTCCCGCAGTTCCAGTTCTTCCTTCAGAATCGCATTGTTTCTGGCCAGCTGCCTGCCCGTTTCTTCAAGTTCCCCGGCAAACCGATTGATTTCCATAATATCATCGCACCACAATATGCGGCCATTGGAAATCTCTGCACTGCTGAAACGCTTATTTCCCAGATTCACCGGACCCTGCTCTGTCATTCGCAGGATTCCTTCCTCCAGCGCTCCGGCTGTTTCGGAAGCATAACAGATCTGCTCATCCCGATCCAAAATCCGGGCTTCAATGGTGGAAGCCCCGAACAACGCCCCATACCTGGAATTGGAGCGGATAAGCCCGCTCTGAATACTGCTTTCCAGCAGCAGCACAATCACCAGGCAGCTCACGGCTGTCAGGTCGTAATTGACTAATTTCAGGCCATACAATAGCCAGAAGAACGCGGCCCCTCCCAGAATCACCGCCGGGAGCTGCCGGAACTGCCGGCGCCCGGGCGCACGGCTTTTCATCAGGAGGTTCCCGATAAAATAAATACCCAGAATTCCAGCCCAGACCAGAACCGCAAAATATGCAATCCCATAAGTATATTCGGTATCATCATACCGGACCATTTCCGGAAAAGCAAAGGCAAGATGATGGAAATCATTGGTAAAGATCAGGGCCAGCAGGATCCCCGCCGGAATATACAGCAGCTTCATCCGGCGCGGCATCTCATAATCCTCCGGCTTCCCGATATACTGTACAACAAACGCGCCCAGCAGCGGGATAAAAATAATCGGAAGATAAAATGCATACCAGCAGTAACGGTTGGCTGCGCTGTAGCCGTAAAAAAACATCCATTTTACCGCACGTATGTACAGCCAGAACATCATCAGCCCCGCCACAATCTGAAGATACCGGCATACTGTTTTCTGCATGATGCGCCTCCGGATGGAAACAAACCATACCGTCAGCAGCCCCATCTGGATCAGGTGCCTGCTCAGTTCCGACACCGTCTTTAACAGAAGGTTCTCAGTCCAATTTGAAAACACCCTGGCAAAATAAGCAAATGAAAGCAGCAGGAACACACACCCTGCATACCACACCGTTTTTTTCTCCGCTTTTCCCATGACAACCTCCTGCAAACCACTGTTTCTTTCATTATTACTATATTTCTTTCCTGCTGTTTTGTCAAAACAAAAAAAGACCCCCGCAGAAAGCTGCGGGGGAAAGAAACCTGCTTACCAGTAGCGCACACAGGCCACCGGCGTTGTGTAATTATACTGACTGATTTTAATACCGTCTTTTTCGTTGGAGGCGTGGATGATTTTGCCATCTCCAATATACATCGCCACATGGGAAATGGGGCTGTAATAGAACACCAAATCCCCCGGCTTCAGATCCGATACGGAAACCTTCACCGCTGTGGCGTAATTTTTATTCCAGGCCTCATAACCCACTGCCTGGTCGGCTGCTACCCTGGGAATCTTGATTCCGAAATGTGCCAGGACTCCCTGCACAAAACCGGAGCAGTCTGTGGGGGTGTAGGGCTTTTCACCATTCCAGGTTCCGCCGTACTGATATGCCTTGCCCAGGAACTCCAGAGCATAATCCGCGATCTTCTGGCCCTTGGAGCTGTCCGTGCTGGTCACCACAGAGGATTTTCCGTTCTGGTCAAAGATATAGGAAATTCCGTTAATTGTCCTCTGGTCAGACACCACCATGGCACCCGATGCCGCCGGATCAAAATAGTAGGCACTGTAGTTGATGTTGACAAAGCCGGTCTTCTGGACGCCCTTCTCATCGAAGTAATAGCTTTTCCCATCCAGAGTCAGAAGACCGGTAACCGCGATCCCGTCTTCTCCCATATAATAGGTCTTGGAATCCACGGTGATCCATCCTGTTTCGGAGTTGTAATTCTCATCCAGGTAATACGTATTTCCCCTGGAATCCGTAAAGAGACCGGTGGTCCGTTTCTCTCCTGTCCGCTTTCCGTTTGCTCCCACATAGTAGGCTCCTACCCACTGATTGGTTACCATGACGCCGTCGCTTCCCAGCCAGCAGTTATTCACCCATTTATTGGTGTCCATCTTGTAGGAACTGGAGAAATGATAGGTTTTTCCGTCCAGAACAATCCATCCCTTAAAGGCCTCTCCTGTCTTCGGATCCAGATAATAGGTCTTTCCCTTCTCCGTCACCAGGCCGGTCTTCTTCTCTCCGGTCACGCTGTCAAAATAATAATACTTCCCGTTCACAAGCTGCAGCCCCGGCTGAATCTCCAGAGCACCGGAGGAATTAAAATAATAAAGCTCCCCGTCAATGGTCTTCCAGCCCGTCACCCGCTTGCCGGTGGTCCGGTTCAGGAAATAGCGCTTTCCGTCCACCTCCACCCAGCCATACTGGCGCTGGCCTTTTTCATTCACATAGTACGCATTGATCCATTTACTCACAGACAGATAGTATTTGCTGTTCAGATAGTAATAATAGCCGTCGATTTTTTTCCAGCCTTTCACGGCAGCCCCGGTCTCAGGATCAAAATAATAGGTTTTCCCGTTAAGAGAAACCCAGCCGGTCTGCTGCTGGCCGTTTTCCGGATTAAAATAATACTTTTTCTGATCGATATTCACCACGCCGGAGGTCTGCTGCAGAGTACCGTCTGAATTGAAGTAATAACGCTTTCCGTCAATGGTCTTCCAGCCCGTCACCTTTTTCCCGGTTTTGGGATCCAGATAATATCGCTTGGAACCCACTGTCAGCCAGCCATATACCCGGCGTCCATTCTGATCCACATAATATTTCCCGGAAATCCACTTATTTTTCTGAAGCTTCCCGGTGGAACTGAAATAATAGTATTTTTTCAGAACAGTGGCCCAGCCGGTCAGTGCAGCGCCGTCCTTCTTGCTGAAATAATAGCGGTTGCTTTTGTAGGTTACCCAGCCGGTCTTCATCCGCCCGGTTTTCGTATCAAAAAAGTAATACTTCCCATCGACCTTTTGCAGGCCCGTCTTACGTACTCCGGTGGATGGATCCAGATAATAGGTCTGATCCTGAATTTTCAGCCATCCTTTTACTTTTTTCCCCTTGTAATCATAATAATACCATTTTCCGCTCTTCTGCACCCAGCCGGTCTGGATCGTGGTCCCGGAGGAAGAAGTCCCGGAAGTACTTCCAGAGGTGGAAGAAGCCGTCATATCCGCAGAACCGTCCGCCGTCAGATAGTAACCATCAATCCAGCGATTCGCCAGCATCCGTCCTTTCGCATCGAAAAAATACCACTTTTTCTTGATCAGCTGCCAGCCGGTCAGAGCATAGCCCTTACTGTCAAAATAATATCGGTAGCTTCCTATGGTCTGCCACCCGGTGAGATACCCGGGGGCCTTTGTCGTCGTGTATTGTCTTCCTTCCGTGGTGATCTTCCACGCCGCTTCCGTTTTCATGACTGGTGTCATCATCCAGAGGGCTCCTGTCAGAGCCAGAACGGTCAGAACCTGTTTTTTCATAATTTCCATTCCTTTCTGTTACGAAAGTATAACAGAAAAATTACTTTTTTGCAACTTTTGTCCTGAACGTTGGGTTTTCCGTCCTGAGCGAAGGTTTTAAGCCTCTCTGCCGCCGGCTGTTCTGGAAATTCTGCGGCTATCTCACCGGACATACACCGTTGGCACACTCCGAGGCACCGATGTCCAGCTGGGTCTCCTCATGTTCATATTTGGAAATCAGGGAGGGATTAAAGGGCTTCATCGCCGCCTTTCTGCGCTCATATTCTTCTTTGGATACGGCCTCGTAGGGCAGGAGATCGTAGAAATTCTCGTCATAGCTCAGGAAAGAAAGAGCTACAATATCATCCCAGTTATCCCAGACCCACTGCTCTACCTCATCCCACTCCTGTTCCCGCACATGGACGGTAATGGAACAGTTGTGGTCCACATAATATTTCATAAACATCTGGTAGTTCTCCAGCTGTTCGATGGCAGAAACATCCGCCTTTACCTTGCCTTCCGGAGCCTTCACCGGGAATTCCACCACCTTTGTGGTGGGGTTGTCCGGATCCTGTCCCACCTCCGGCAGAACCGGATAGCCCAGATCCTCACAGACTCTGCACAGAGGATCCGAGGCATTGATCCGCACCCGCCGGATATAATAGGGCGCGTGGGAGTAATGGATGCCGTTGGAAACCGTTGGAAGCAGAGACAGGGTTCCTTCCGGTTTCACAGTGGTAACCAGCAGCGGTTTGTTCCCTTTCACCCGGGCCGCGATCTCATCTGCCGCTTTGTGAGCGGTCTCCCGCAGCTTCATCAGAAGGCTGATCTGCTCCTCCTTCGTCATCTGGGTGGCGTTGACCATATCCTGCCATCCGGTCAGAGAACAGCCAAGCAGACGGTCTCTCTGCTGCACACTGTCCCAGCGGTGGATTTCCAGTTCCCGGCAGGTCATGCGGTAGCCTGCCCGGGCGGAGAGTCGCTGGGCCTCCAGCAGCTCCTTCTCATCCAGCTTCCCATCCTTTACAAAGCCCATGACATTCACTGTCGTCAGGTTGCACATGCCATGGCTGTCCAGGAGAATCTCCCCGCAGGGATTGCAGCCGTTGAAATTAGGCCGCCGTTTTCTGCCGGCTTCCTCATTGATCCATCCCGGCTCTCCGGAATAGCGCATCTGCTGCATATGCCAGTGCAGCTTCTCCCTGGTGGGCTTGCTTTGGTAGTAAATGGAATTGTTGCTCATCTGCCGGTGGGCAATGGATTGATCCAGCTCCCATCGTCCGTTCACCTGGCGGTAAAGCTGACTCTTTGCTTCGATGCATGTGGGATCCTCCGCATCAATCAGACCGATTTCCGAGGTCCGACGCACACCGCCGGACACCACGTTCTCGCCAATAATGTTGGCAATGTCCAGAAGATCAATGGGCTGCAGCCGGACCCGGGAGCTGCCCTCCCGGGAACCCGCCGCCTGAATCACCTTATGGATCTTGCGCAGCATGGTCATCATGGATTCGTATCCGCTGGCCGTTCCGCCAAACTGCTTCAGGCGCTCCCCTCTGGGACGGATGGAATCATAGTTCAGAACAATTTTACGGAGTTTTACATATTCATTATTGGAAAGAATCTCGAAATAATGGCTCAGTGCCTGGGCCCAGCCTTCCTTGGAATCCCCGATGGAAATGGTGGCTGTATCACCGGCGAAAGTCAGATCGGTAAACTCCAGCCGATCCTTCACCGGAAGGGGATCATAGGCCTTATGCAGAATCTTCACATCCGTGCGGATCATGGGCAGCTTCTGCGCATCCTCTTTCAGTACACGCACGCCCACACCGCTGCCCACCATCAGCAGATAAAAGAGATCATGATACGCCTGAAAATCATCAATCACCTCAAAGGCACAGTTATAGTTCGCCATTGGATAATTTTCGGAAACCGGGGTATTCCCAACCCACAGCGTCCGACCGGACACAAACTGCTTCAGATGATAAATATTGTCATACAGTTTTTCCGCCTCTTCCCGGGAGGTGGGCGCCAGAGAGCAGTTGTACTCCACTGCCCGGCGTACCGTTTCCCACCAGAATTCCCGTCTTCCGAATTTGGGAAGGTAGCGGGAATATGTCCGGCTGTAGACAAAAGATCCCAGCTGCTCCATGGGGTTCGGCGCGTGCTTGTAGGGACTTAAAAACTCTCTGCTCAGAAGCCCCTCCTGCCAGGAGCCGCTGACGCGTTCCTTCTCCTTCTCAATCCGGTAGAGAATGTATGCCTTGGCCGTCTGATAATACTTCTGCTCAAACAGCGTCTCCTCCACCGTATCCTGTATTTTTTCAATGTCCAGAATTTCTTCCCCTCTGGCGGAGAGCTTTTCTACCACACTGTCCGTAATCTTCCGGACATTTTCCGGATTATGATCACCGGCTGCTGCTGCCGCCATGGCGACAGCACGTTCAATAAAGCCCGGATTAAAGGGCAGAACCTTGCCGCTGCGTTTGCGCACATTCATTGAGAATCCTCCTTTTATTTTTGAACCCGATTTTGGTATATTTTGTATTTTTCTGGTTTTCACAGCACTATATATAGTATACGATTCCCGGGCAGAAATCAAGGGAATTCTGTTGTCTTTTTTACGGCATACCGGAACACCGCCTCCGGAACGCTACTCCAGAGTCCGGATCATTCCGAAGCGGTCCATTTTTCTACAGTAATAATAAACCTGATCGCTTAAATATTCTTCGGGATTGGGAGCCTGGCGCATCCGGCCGGCGGCGTGGAGAATCCAGTCCAGAGCCGCACCCTTCCGCTGATGGATTTTGGCAAAATGAATACTGGGAAACGTAAAGAAATAATCATCCTGCAGAATCTCACCGATTTTCCTGGCCGCCCCGGGAAGAAACAGCGCCACGGCTCCGTTTACCTTCCGGACCGTCGTCAGGGTACTGCCCTCCGGCCCCGGACAAAGCCGGAACCTTCCCTCCGCTCCCATAAAATCCCCGGTTTCCGGCCGCCCGTCTCCGAAAGCGTCCTCCACACTGTCATAAATTCTGGGTGCCTGCTGTCGTCCTGTATTTTCCAGGGCAATCCGGAAAATTTCCTTCTCCGGAAGCTTCAGCCCCTCTGCCAGCTCCTTTGTCAGAACCGTGGAGACATACTTTCCCCCTGAGCGGCTGATTTCGAGATAGACCACCAGCGCAACCTCCGGAAAGGGACAGAGAAATACGGTTTCCGCCAGATCAGCCGGGAACCTTTCTGTGCTTACCGGTCGGACAATCAGATGCTTTTTCACCACTTCCCGGCTGTCATATTCCTTCTGGGAATCTGTCATAACATTCCTCCTTCTTCTATTTCCATAACTGTTCCATATTCAGTTACCCTTTTTCGTTTTGGAAAAAATGCCTGATCAGGCTTGAAAATCAGATAAGAACCTTTTGATTTCATAGCAAATTTACTATGGTGCGAGTATAACACATTCCCTTTTTTTCCGCAACCGGAAGTTCTCGCCCTTATTCGACCTTATTCGACAGAAAGCGATCCTTTGTTCCTGCCCCCCGGCAGCAGCGCTTCACGGGGCAGAAACAGGAACCGGTCGTTCTTCCTTTACCGATACAGCACAACCGTGTCGTTTTCTTCAATCCTCGTTTTTCCTCTCGGAATAATATTTTCTTCTCCCCGCTGGATCAGAGCAATCAGCACATGTTCCGGAAGCTTCAGTTCCTCGATGGCCTGACCGCACCAGGAGTGCTTTTTCGTGATCCGGATCTCCTCCAGCTTTTCATTTTCCTGGGGCTGATAAGCCGGAACACTCAAAATCAGTGTATCGCCTTTCAGAATTTTCGTGTTTCCCTTGGGCACAATGGTCTCCTCTCCCCGCTTGATCATCAGCGCCAGAGAACCCGTAGGCAGATGAATTTCACTGATCCGCTTATTTTCCCAGTTGTGGCCGCCGGGGACAGACAGCCGCATCAGCGTCAGGGCAGCCTCCTCCTGATAATCCGTAAAGGTCCGGCTCACATCGGCTTTTTCATCCACCATATCCAGCTTTCTGGCCACCCTGGGAAGGAGCGTTCCCTGAAGCGCCACGGAAAACAGCGCAATACAGAACACAATATGAAACAGATCATAGGGAAGCGCAACCCCCGATGCCATGACCATAATGGAAAATACAATGGAAGCCGCACCGCGAAGCCCTGCCCAGGATACCAGCAGACACTGGCGAATACTGACCCGAAAGGGCAGCAGAATCAGAAAAACTGCCGCAGGTCTGGCTGCCAGCGATAAAAAAAGCGTAATGCTGACCGCCATTCCGGCCACCTGGGGAAGCCTGTGGGGGAAGGACAGCAGTCCCAGAAGGAAGAAAATCACGATCTGCGCCAACCCGGTGATCCCGTCAAAGAAATGTACCAGCGTCTTCTTCCGGTCAATCCGGCTGTTTCCCAGAATAATTCCCATGAGATACACGCTCAGATAGCCATTTCCGCCAATAAGGGAAGGAAGAGCATAGGCCAGCAGAACCATCGCCACAATGAAAATCGCATCCAAACCTTCCTGTAGAATCGGAATTCGCCGGAGCAGCCAGACACTTACCAGGGCCGACGCCACGCCGATTCCGATTCCGCAGGCCATCTGTGCAAAAAACATCACGCCCAGTCCCCCAACTTCTCCCTGCCCCAGCAGGGTCAGCCCGGCCATGGTCAGCATATAAGACATGGGGTCATTGCTTCCGCTTTCCAGCTCCAGAAGGGAGGCCGTCCCGTCTTTCAGACTCAGCTTCTGGGTACGCAGAATGGAAAACACGGATGCCGCATCCGTGGAGCTGACCACCGCGCCCACCAGAAAGCTCTCTGCCATCTGGAATCCCAGTACAAAGTGGCAGAAGCCTCCGGTCAGCGCTGCGGTTACCACAACCCCCACCGTAGACAGCAGTCCGGCTCTTACCGCCGCCGGTTTCGCTACATCCCACTTGGTTCCAAAACCTCCGTAAAACATAATAAAAATCAGCGCCACACTGCAGATCCGTTCTGCATCCTGATAGCTGCTGAAGGATATTTTAAAAATTCCATCCGATCCGAACAGCATGCCCAGCGCCATAAAAATCAACAGCGTCGGAATCCCGAACCAGCGTGAAAACTGGCTTGCGAACACACACACCAAAATAATACCCGAACACAGCAACAACAATAAGAAAAGTGCTTCTGTCATCCGATCCCTCCTTTTTCAATAAGATTACATAACTTTTCTATACTTTACCATGACCCCGCCGGTTCATGCAAACAGGTCAGCGGAATTTAGCATTTTCTTAACATCTGTGTTGGACTTTTCCATCCAAAGGGGGTATAATCGACATGATTATGATTCAGAAATAACTCTAAGGAGATCCTTCGTGTTCCAGAAAATTCAGAAACAATACCGTCATTTGATGCATTTTTATCCTTTATTGACCAATGCCGCCGTGACTGCCGTGCTCCTGCCGACTGCCACCGGTCTGGCCCTGCTCCTGTTCCATTTCGTCCAGGAGGACTCGCCCAGCATCGCCATGCTGTATCTGCTGGCGCTGGTGCTGATTGCCCGGTACACGGAGGGCTACGCCCCGGGCATCATCGCAGCGATTATCTGCGTCATTTATACGAATTATTACTTTACCATCCCTTACCGGAAACTGAATTTTACCAAGGGCGGTTATCCCATTACCTTCCTTGTCATGCTGGCGATTACCATCCTGACCAGTGCCACCACCTCCAATATCAAAAAACAGGCGGCGATTATTTCCCGACATGACAAGCTCCTGATGGAAGCGGAAAAGGAAAAAATGCGGGCCAATCTGCTCCGTGCCATTTCTCATGACCTGCGCACACCCCTTACCAGCATCATCGGCTCCAGCACCTCCTATCTGGAAAACGGAGACCGATTGACCTCTGCGGAAAAGCACGATCTGGTTCAGCATATTTACGAGGATTCCAACTGGCTGCTGAATATGGTGGAAAATCTTCTGAGTATTACCCGGATTCACCAGGGCTCCGGCACAAAGGTCACAAAATCCCTGGAGCCCTTCGAGGAAGTGCTCTCCGAAGCCGTTCAGCGTTTGAAAAAGCGGATCCCGGATGCCAGGATCAATGTCCGCTTTCCGGAAGAGCTGGTCATGGTACCCATGGACGCGATTCTCATTGAACAGGTGATCATCAACCTTCTGGAAAACGCGGTGACCCATTCAGAGAGCACACGCCCCATCGACTGTTTTCTCACCACAGATACCTCCTCCGTAACCTTTCATGTGCGGGATTACGGAAAGGGCATTGCTCCGGAGCGCCTCCCCCAGATTTTTAACGGAACCGGCTATCAGAAGGGCAGCTCTCCGGACAGCCGGAAAGGGGCGGGTATCGGCCTTTCCATCTGCAAAACCATTATTGACGCCCACGGCGGCAAAATCACAGCCTGCAGCCATTCCTGCGGCGCAGAGTTTTCATTCACCCTTCCAAAGGAGGCAGCCGACCAATGAATACGAAAATCAACATCCTTCTCATTGAAGACGAAAAAAATATCTGTGACTTTATCGCCACAGCCCTGACCGCCCAGAACTATCGGGTAACCTGCGCCGGAAACGGAACGGAAGGCCTGTCACTGGCCGCTTCCTTCTGTCCGGACATTGTTCTCCTGGATCTGGGACTTCCGGACATGGACGGTCTGGATATCATCACCCGGATCCGTTCCTGGTCCGCGATGCCAATCATCGTCATTTCTGCCAGAACCCGGGAGGATGCCAAAGTACGCGCCCTGGATCTGGGAGCCGATGACTATATCACGAAACCCTTCGGAACCCCCGAGCTTCTGGCCCGGATCCGCACCGCCCTGCGCCACAGCAGCCGGGGCACAGGAACCGGAGCCGCTCCCTTAATCTATCACGCCAAAAATCTGAAAATTGATTTTGAGCGCAGGCTGGTCACCGTAAACGGACAGGAAATCCATCTGACGCAGATTGAGTACAAAATTCTCTCTCTCCTTGCCCAGAACTCCGGCAGGGTCATTACCTACGATGCGATTATGTCCGCGGTCTGGGGACCCTATTCCGATGGAAACAACCGGATCCTCCGGGTAAACATGGCAAACATCCGCCGGAAACTGGAAGCCAATCCCGCCGCTCCGGAATACCTCTTCACAGAGGTTGGCATCGGCTACCGGATGCTGGAGGATGAATCCTGGTGACAGGAAGAAAAACAAGAAAGGAAAGCGAACCATTATGAAACCCAACTACAAATCCACCGTGCACTCCTGCTACCTTGGCTACATCACCCAGGCCATCGTCAACAGTCTTGCGCCTCTGTTTTTTGTGATTTTCCAGAAAAACTTTCACCTCTCCCTGACGCTGATCAGTCAGCTCGTCATGCTGAACTTCGGCACCCAGCTGATTGTGGACGCCGTGTCTGTAAAGCTGGTGGACCGCATCGGCTACCGTGCCTCGGCTCTGATCGCCCATGTGGCGGCAGCGGCCGGTCTGATCTGTATGGGAACTCTTCCCGGAATTCTCCCCTCTCCCTTTGCGGGTCTGGTGATTTCCGTCATCCTCTATGCCATCGGCGGAGGGCTGCTGGAGGTCATCGTCAGCCCCATTGTGGAGTCGCTTCCCGGGGACGACAAGGCTTCTGCCATGAGCCTGCTCCATTCCTTTTACTGCTGGGGCGTGGTTGGCGTGGTGGCCATCAGTACCCTGTTTTTAAAAGCTGCCGGAAACGACCTCTGGTACATTCTTCCCATCTGCTGGGCGCTGATTCCGGTTTACAACTTCTTCCGCTTTCTGAAGGTGCCGCTGATGCCCTGTGTTTCAGAAAATGAGCGGACGCCTCTGCGCAGTCTCCTGCACTCCCCGGTCTTCCTGCTGGCGCTTCTTCTGATGTTCTGCGCCGCCGGCTCGGAGCAGTCCATGTCCCAGTGGTCCTCCCTGTTCGCGGAAGAAGGACTTCATGTGCCGAAGCTGATCGGAGATCTTCTGGGTCCCTGCCTTTTCTCTGTCTTTATGGGACTCAGCCGCCTGATTTACGGCATTTACGGAGAACGGCTGAATCTGTCCCTGGCACTGAAGGGAAGCGCGGTTCTCTGTATTTTCTGCTATCTGGGCGCGGCGCTCTCTCCGTTTCCCCTGCTCTCTCTGGCGTCCTGCGCACTGACAGGCTTTTCTGTGGGACTGCTGTGGCCCGGCACCTTTTCCCTGACAGCCGCCACTTTTCCCAAGGGCGGAACCGCCATGTTCGGCCTGATGGCCCTCATGGGAGATTTCGGCTGCGGATCCGGTCCCTGGCTTACCGGACTCATCGCCGACAGCAGTTCTCTGAAAACCGGACTGCTCTTTTCCATCATCTTCCCCATCGGAATGCTGGCCGGCGTGATCCTCATGGACCGGCTGGCCCGGAAAGAGCGGGTTTCCAATAAGCGTCCCTCATAAATCTTCAGTGTAATAACTTCGATACAGTTCTTTTCTGCGGTCCTGACGTACCGGGAAGGCTTCCCGGCACTTCGGGACCGCATTTTCAATCGGTACATACAGAATCGTTTCGCCCCGGCCAAAGCCCGCCAGAAGCTGGCCGTCCGGACCAAAGGCCGCGCTGTCTCCCGAATAAGCCAGCCCCTGCTGCGATCCAGAACAGTTTATTCCGCACAGATACGTCTGGGTTTCAATGGCTCTGGCCCGCAGAAGGGCCATCCAGTGCTCCCGGCGCTTTTCCGGCCAGTTGGCCGCCACTGTAATCACATCACAGGTATCCGCCAGCTTCTGAAAAACCTCCGGAAAGCGCAGATCATAGCAGATCAGCGTTCCGATCCGGTGCCCCTGAAGCAGAAAAGAGGACAGTTCGCATCCTCCCTGAAAAAAACGATCCTCCCCGGAATAGCTGAAGGGATGGATTTTCACGTAATCGCTGCAGATTTTCCCGGTTTCATCCACAACCGTATAATGATTTTCCGCCTTTTCCGCTGCTTTTCTGACCCATCCGAAACCGATGGCTGTCCGGCTGTCCGAAGCCAGCTTCTGCATCCTCGTCACCGTTCTTTGGTCTGTCTCGCCTGTCACAGCCGTGTTCATGGAAAACCCGGTAAAGCTCATCTCCGGGAAGAGCAGCAGGCTGGCCCCCTCTGCTCTTCCCTTCTCCACCAGTCTTTCTGCCCTGCAAAAATTTGCATCCTTGTCCTGCCATAAAATTTCCGTCTGACACAATCCGATTTTCACACAATCCCTCCCTGTCACTCATTCTCAACTCTTACAATCTGATAATAAACTCTCGCCGTAATAGCGTAAACCAGAATATAGATCCCCGCAAAGGCCGCAAAGGTGATCCCGCAGCCTGCCGCCAGCAGCCGCCGGTTGTCCAGTCCCGCAAGAGCCATCAGCCTGGACAGCATGGGAAAGGCCGCCAGCATATGAATTCCCGCCATGCACAGCGGCAGGAAAAACACCATCAGAATCTGACTGTGAATGGCTTTTTTGACTTCCTCCCTGCTCATTCCCACCTTCTGCATAATCCGGAAACGTGCCTGGTCATCATAACCCTCGGAAACCTGCTTGTAATAGATAATCATCACCGTGGCCATCAGGAACAGCAGCCCCAGGAACACGCCGATAAAAAGGAAGCCGCCGTACATGGCATACATATTTTCCCGGCCTTCCTCCACACTCTCGGCATATCCCCGGATTTCCTCATCCTCCCGGATCAGGTCATTCATCCTGAGGGTGAACGCTGCCTGCTGCTCCTCATCTCCGTCGGTATCAAAGGCATACCAGAAGTAGAAGTCCTCCCGGATTTCCTCTTCCGTCAGTGAAGGAGCGACTGCCTGCACCGCTTCCACCAGTGCGGTTTCCTCCGAAAATACCACAAAGGCCGTATGCACAAGCTGGCTCATCTGATCTCTCGGCACCGGCATTGCCGAAATCCTGGTTTTCACCTTCCACTCCCGCTTTCCAAACTGAAGCGTCTCACTGGCTGTCCTTCCGCTCTGAACGTACAGAATCACCTCATCTGCCTCCAGCTCCGCATGCTCCTGCATCATTCCATTGTAGTCCTCCAGGGTCATCAGATAGAGATTCTGCACGTTCCCTGACCAGTCGCTGCCCTCTGCAGGGGCAGTAAAGCAGCCGTCTGTCTCCTGATAAAGCTCCACATTCAGGACCCGTTCCTTCATCACATTCTCCATCGAGATGCCTGCTTCCTGCGCCAGATCCATGATCTGTTCCTCCATCCTGCCGCATTGCTCAGAAGACAGGTTCTTCACAGCCACCGCAATGTTTCTGGGATAGCGGATCCGAAGGGCCTGGCTGCCGCCGAAATACAGAGAGACCGACACGGAAATCAGAATCAGAACTCCTGTGGACAGCACACAGATGCTTGCCAGACCTGCCGCATTCTGCTTCATCCGGTAAATCATTCCGGATACGGAAATAAAATGCCGGGGCTGGTAATAAAAGCTTTCCCTTCTGCGCAGCATTTTCAGCATAAAAATACTTCCTGCCCCAAAGAGCAGATAGGTTCCGGCAATGACAGCCGCCACTGCCACAAAAAACAGCGTCAGGGCTTCCAGCGGAGATTCCGTTGTAATGGCAATGTAATAGCCTGCCCCCATCAGAAGAAAACCCGCAATTGCCGCAGCCGCTTTGGTTTTCGGCTCCCTTTCCCCCGCTTCTGCGCCCCGCAGCAGCTCGATGGGCTTCGAAAGCTGAATCTGCCGCAGGGTATTCAAATACAGCACCAGAAAAATGGCAAGAAACAGAAGAACCGTCACCCGAATGCCATAGCCTGATACCGTGAAACCAAATTCTGCAGTTCCCCGCAGCATCTTCAGCAGAATCAGGTACAGCAGCTTGCTGAACAGAATTCCCAGGGCCAGGCCGCCTCCGATGCAGATTCCCGCGCAATACAGAGATTCAAAAAAGGTCACTGCAGCCAGATGCCGCTTCTCCATCCCAAGAATATTGAACAGGCCAAATTCCTTTTTTCTGTTTTTCAGCAGGAAGCTGTTGGTATAAAACAGGAAAATAACCGCGAAAATACCCACAATCCGGTTGCCCAGCATCAGAATGGTCTGAACAGCCTCCGCTCCCCGCATGCTCTCGATCCCCGTATCCTTCGAGAGAACAAGCATAATATAAAACATTGCCACCGTACCGATACAGGACAGCAGATAAGGCAGGTAGCTTCTCCGGTTCTTTTTCAGATTGTCTGCCGCAAGCCTCAGAAAAAATCCCTTACGCATACAGATCACCGCCTGTCGCAATGGATGCCAGGGTATCGGAAATCCGCTGGTACATTTTTTCAATGGGCTGCCCCGCCCGGTAAAGCTGATGGAAAATCACACCGTCCTTGATAAACAGTACCCGGCTGGCATGACTGGCCGCCTGAATGCTGTGGGTAACCATCAGAATCGTCTGGCCCTGCTCATAGAAGCTGTCAAAGAGATTCAGAAGCTCCAGCGCCGCCCTGGAATCCAGGGCTCCTGTGGGTTCATCCGCCAGCAGAAGCTGCGGATTGGTAATCAGTGCCCGTGCCGCGGCCGCGCGCTGCTTCTGCCCTCCGGAAACCTCATAGGGAAATTTGTCCAGAATATCACTGATTCCAAGCTGCCTGGCAAGAGTCTCCAGCCGACTGTGCATTTCCTGTCCGGGAACCTGGGACAGCACCAGAGGCAGAAAAATATTATCCCGCAGATTGAAGGTATCCAGAAGATTGAAATCCTGAAACACAAAGCCCAGATTCTGCCTGCGGAAAGCGGAAATCTCTTTATCCTTTACGCCGGACAGCCGCTTTCCATTCAGAAGAACCTCGCCGCCTGTGGGACGGTCCAGTGCCGCCAGAATATTCAGAAGGGTGGTTTTTCCGGAACCCGATTCTCCCATAATGGCCACATATTCCCCGGCCTCCACCGTAAAGGATACATCGGTGAGGGCCTGCACCTGACTTCCGCCGAAACGGGTGGTATAAATTTTCTTCAGGTTCAAAATTTCCAAAATTGCCATAATCATTTCCTCCTTTTGTTCTACCTCAGTATAGCAAAAGGATCGTTTCCCAGCCATTTCATTGGCTTACATTTCGACCTGTAACCTTACAAATCCGTAAGGTTGCGTCCGTTTACTCCAGGGGCCTGACCGCCGTTTCCATACAAATACGCACGGTGGTCCCCACACCCGGTTCGGATTCCACCCAGATCCGGTGAGACAGCTTCCGACAGATTTCCCTGCAGAGATACAGGCCGATTCCGGTGGATTTTTTGTCCATCCTTCCGTTAAAACCGGTGTAGCCCCATTCAAAAATCCGCGGCAGATCCTCCGGCGCAATACCAATCCCCGTATCCGATATCACCAGGGTCTTCCGGGGCTCCTGGCGGATGGTGACCGTTCCGGAAGGAGTGTATTTCAGGGCGTTGGACAGGATCTGCTCCACCACGAAAACCATCCACTTTTCATCCGTCAGAACCTGCCCTTCCAGCTTCTGAAAATCCAGGCGAAGCTTTTTTCGGACAAACACCCGGGCGTATTTGCGCACCGCCTGACGTACAATCTGTTCCAGGCTGTAATTCTGCAGAATCAGATCCTGCATCGTTCCCTCCAGCCGCAGATACTGCAGCACCATCTCCACATACTGCTCCACGTCAAAAAGCTCCGACAAAAGCTCCTGGTTTTCCGGCGTATCCCGCTCCTGAAGGAGCAGCCGCATGGCAGCAATGGGCGTCTTGATCTGATGGGCCCACATGGTATAATACTGTACCTGGCTGTTCCGGTCCCGCTGCCCCTTTTCCAGAATCCGGCTGCGGTCTTCCAGGAGCAGTTCCAGCAGCTTCTGATAGTCTTCTTCGATCCGGTTCTCCGCCTTCGGAAGCTTTTCCGACTCGATCAGCTGATTTTCCCTCATCCGAACAAGGCTCCGGTGCCCGGCACAGAACTTCCGGAAATCTCCCGCAG
>JAXEJQ010000085.1:0-17432 GCA_034101475.1 Candidatus Limivivens sp. | reverse complement strand
GGAACAATCCGTATGGCATCTTTTGACCCCAACATCTTTGTATTTCTTTCTGAACGATTTTCTTTTTTGCCTTCGTTTTTATCCTGTCCGGATTTCCTGCCTTTTCTTCTGCTTTCCCGCGCCTGCTGTCTTATCCGTTCTTTTTCCCGGTTTTCTTCCGGTACGCTTCCCAGACGTTTTCGAACCACAGATCCGGTTTCGGCAGCTCCCGCACCGGTTCTGTCCAGGATTCCGCAGAAAATCCTCTTAAAGCAGTCACCCGTACCGTTTTTTCATCCTTTGTTCCATCCTGTTCTTCCATGCACGCCTGATAGACAGCGTCCAGCACACAGAGCTGAGTCATCCAGATATCCCGGTTCTTCAGTGCCATCGGAAGCTGCTGCACCTTTTTCACCCGGCATCGTTCCTCAAAATGCGCCAGCTGATCCTGCAGCTCTGATGCCAGCTACCGGATCTGCTCCGGCTCCCTCACATGAGCAGCACAGGCACTCATCTTCTCAGAAAAATACGCCCGCTGCCTCAGGGGATGTACCGCCTGTTCCGGTTCCCCTAACAGCTTTTCAAAACAGTCCATCCATTTTTCACAGGCTTTTTTCGCCCGCTGTCCAAAGCCTGCTTCCGGAATCAGATTTTCCTCTGTCTCCCAGGCAATATGCTCTGCGGCCCACATGGACCCCACCTGGGCAGAATTCAAAGCGCTGCCGCCCGGCCGGCGGACTCCGAAGGTTCCTGCCGCTTCACCTGCCGCATAAAGCCCTTTGATTTCTGTCTGCCAGTTCTTGTCCACACTGATGCCGCCATTTTGGTGCTGGGCACAGACATTGATTTCCAGCGGCTCCCGGTACAGATCAATCCCATGGCTTTTATACAGCTCAATGGCCAGAGGATTCATTTTTTCCAGCCGGGCAATGGGCGTTTCCAGCAGCGCCTGGGAGTTCTCCAGATACCGGTATGCTTCCTCATGCAGATTCCCGAAATCTTCCGCAAGCCCCCCGGGATTTCTGCGGTAGTCCAGATAGACCTTCTGCCCGAAAACCGCCGTTTCCCGGTATACCAGCAGATCAATTCTGGAAGATCCCTCTTTTTTTGCCGGGTCAAAGGGCCACTGATACCCCTTCTGAAAAATCCGATACAGCATCTCTTCCGGGTTTTCAAAGGCTTCTTTCAGAAATTCCCGTTCTTTTCCCTGCTCATCCACTGAAAAATACCGGGGCAGCACCTGCTGATAGGTACCGGACACATTCCAGCGGAACTTTACGGAAGCCAGACCGTACTGCCACTGATCCAGATTGGTCCCGGACGCTCCGGCTTCCAGGGCCATGCCGCTCATTCCCGTCTGGCTCTTCGGAAAAACAGAATGGTAATAGCACCCGGCTGCCCCTCCGGTGGCCAGAATCACATGCCTGGCTGCCAGCACCAGCAGACCTCTGCCGCTGCCCTGGATGCCCTCCCGGCTCATACAGAGAACTCCTTCCGTCTGTCCCTGGTGAACCAAAAGCTGAAATGCCATGGTTTTGTCCAGAATCAGCACCTTTTTTTCCAAAACAGCCCGTTCCAGGGCTTCCGTCATATACCGGCTGGTCAGAGGCCCGGCGCTGGTGGCACGGCAGCTGGTGTCGTGATCCGTCTGATACCCCACATATTCTCCATATTCATTCATGGGAAAGGGCACATTCATGCAGGCCAGCTTCAGAAAGGATTTCGCCGACCCGGCTGCTTCCGCCCAGGCCGTATCCCCGTGTACCCTGCCGCCCGCAAACAGATCCTTTGCCATCTCCATCCGGATATTGTAATCACCGATGTGCGGATGCCCATTATGGACGGCCTGGAATTATGTGGAATCCTGCATGAACGGATGCCCGGGATCAAGCTGGTGATCTTATCTGCCTACGACGATTTTGATTATGCCAAAAACGCGCTTTTATATGGGGTAAAGGATTATCTCTTAAAGCCCATTGATTACCAGAAAATCATGGATATCGCCAAAATGCTGCGTTCCATGAGTGAAGAAGAGGAAAAAAAGATTCTGGACCTGTCAAAAAGCCTGAATCCTGCTGTTGAACAGCAGCTTTTTCAGCTTCTGACCAATGAGAATCCGGAACCTCTGACCGAAACTCTGCGCAAAATTCTTTCCGCGTCATCGGAACGGGATCACGCGACTCCTCCCCACGCCGCTCTGACCCTGACCCGGCTTTTATACATCTACCTCCAGCGTCTGGAACTATCTCCGGATATTCTCGGGAAAACACTGGATCAGAGCCTTGCGCTTCTTCACCGTCAGTTATCTCCCGCCCTGCTGACCGATTACCTTGTGCAGGAATATATGACCCTGCATTAATATCTGCACAGCCGGCGGGCTCTCTCTGCCAATAAGCTAGTGGAAACCATCAAAGCCTACATACAGGATAATTTCTCAGATCCGACACTCTCCGCAAATACGATCTGCCAGAAATTCCGGATCAGTCCAAGCTATCTGTGTCATATTTATAAGGAATGTGAAAATCAGAATATTACCTATGCCATTACCCGGCTTCGCATTGAGGAGGCCACCCGCCTGCTGACCCAGACTCAGATTCCGGTCAGCGATATCGCTCTGAAGGTCGGTTATTCGGATGCTCACTACTTCACAAAAATATTCAAGAAAAACAAAGGCGTATCGCCCAGCGATCTGCGGAAAGTGACACAAAAATGGTAAATCTTTTTAAAAGGCTGTTTCTGAGAAACGGAAAAAAAATAGCGCTCAGCACCCAGATTTCCCGGGCTGTCTGCTGTACCCTTATCGTTCTGCTGTTTCTGGTGGAGCTCGTCACCTACAATTACAGCAACCAGATGCTTATGAAAAAAACTGAAGACGCTCTTCTGGTTACCATGGAGCAGAATCAGTACATTATGGACACCCTGATTAACTATATCGATGAGGTCTTATTTTCACCCTGCAACGATAAGCTTTTATACAACAGCCTTACCACCACACCGGACAATCAGGTAAACCGGCAGCAGGAATTAAGTTCCTATTTTATCAACAATATTTACATCCCCCTTATCCGTTATTTTTCGTCCTTTAATTACCACATTTATCTGGATCCTCATCTGTCCGCCTGCGAGCTCTACCCTACCTGGAACAGTGACCCCCATATTCATCGCCAGGATACAGTTGCGGATTCGGAATGGTTTCAAAAAACCCAGGCAGCCAATGGAGCTCTCTACTGGTACCGGGATAAAAAAAAGCCTGATTCCATTTATGTCGCCAGAGAAATCCGGGGATTCTTCACTCCCTTTGCCACTACGGATGTGGGCGTTATCCAGCTGGAGCTGAACGTTCAGAACTTCTTTTCCAGGATTAACCAGACAACCCTGACACCCAATTCTTACTGTTATTATTCCGATAACGGAAAACAGATCTATGGCATCAGTGCTTCCGCTCCCGGTCTGGAATTAAGCGATACCTTCCACCTGCCGCAGGGCGAAGAGCTGGTAGAGGTTTCCGTTCAGCAAAAGGGCTATATGGCCGGTTCCTTTGCTCTCCCGAATGGCTGGGCCCTCCTTTGCTTCATTCCGATTTCTGATATTATCAGCGCCAACAACCGACTGCTTTTCCTTTTTCTCGGCATCGCGGCAGCCGGCATCGGAATCTCCATTTTTCTGTCCATTTATATTGCCAGAAAAGTTTCCCGTCCTATCACCGACCTGGCCACGGTCATGCAGAATACCGTTGATACAGACACTCTGCAGATTCAGATTTCCACCACCTCCGAGACGGAGGAAATCTTTTACCTGTATACCTCTTTTCAGTCTCTGATCAACCGGATTAATGAACTGCTGAACGAGGTCTATATACACGGAATTGCAGTAAAGGAGGCTGAAATCAAGGCGCTGCAGGCACAGATTAACCCACACTTTCTCTACAATACGCTGGACTCCATCAGCTGGGCTGTTATGGACACCGGAGATTTTGAGATTCCTTCCATTATAACCAGCCTTTCCAATATCCTGCGCTACAGTCTGAAGGATTTTGACAAACCGGCCACCATCAGTGAAGAGTTGGAAATCGTCCGGCTTTACGTCAATATTCAGCACTTTTGCTATTCTCTGGAGATTCATCTGATCACCGATCTGGTTTCCATGGATCCGGATCTCTACCAAATGCCCAAGCTGACACTTCAGCCTCTGGTGGAAAATGCCATTATTCATGGAATGATGGATTACGGAATCAAGGAGGACCATATCATCATCCGCTCCTTCCCGAAAGAGGACGGAATGATTCTGCAGGTGGAAAGCAGCGGGAAAGCGGACATTGAGAAAATGTACGCCATCATCCGGGATCCCAATGAAACCCAGAAGCATGGAATCAAAAATATCCACCGGCGTCTCGTCATGCGCTATGGAGAAGCCAGCGGGCTGAAGTTTTCCAACAGCGATTCCGGCGGACTGATTGTTGAACTCTTCCTCCCACAACAGAGGCCTGAAAAGAAGACCGAAGAAGCCTGAACAGATTTCTTTTCATTTTCCGCAGGTTCTCCTTGCTTTTTTCCATATTTCAGGTAAAATAGAAGGGACTGTGCAAACACGTATCACGATAGAAAGGATCGCAGACATGATTAGTGCTAATAATGTAACGTTACGGATCGGCAAAAAGGCATTGTTTGAAGATGTGAATATCAAGTTTACCGAAGGAAACTGCTATGGCCTGATCGGTGCCAACGGCGCCGGGAAGTCCACATTTCTGAAAATCCTCTCCGGTAAGCTGGAAACCACCAAGGGGGATGTTTCCATTACCCCGGGACAGCGTCTTTCCGTTCTGGAGCAGGATCATTTTAAATACGACGAATATCCGGTGATGGACACCGTCATCATGGGAAACCAGCGTCTCTATGACGTGATGAAAGAAAAAGAAGCCATTTATGCCAAGGAGGACTTCTCCGAAGAGGACGGCATCCGCGCCAGTGAGCTGGAGGGCGAATTCGCCGAGATGAACGGCTGGGAGGCCGAATCCGATGCGGCTCAGCTTTTAAACGGCCTGGGCATCGGCCCGGAGCTTCATTATTCTCTGATGAAGGATCTGAACGGTTCCGAAAAGGTCAAAGTTCTTCTGGCCCGCGCTCTCTTCGGCAGTCCGGACATTCTTCTCCTGGATGAGCCCACCAACCACCTGGATCTGGATGCCATCAGCTGGCTGGAGGAATTCCTGATCGATTTCCCCAACACCGTGATTGTGGTATCCCATGACCGTTATTTTCTGAATAAGGTCTGCACCCAGATTGCGGACATCGACTATGGCAAGATCCAGCTCTATGCCGGAAACTACGATTTCTGGTACGAGTCCAGCCAGCTTCTGATCCGTCAGATGAAGGAAGCCAATAAGAAGAAGGAAGAAAAGATCAAAGAACTGCAGGAGTTCATCTCCCGTTTCAGCGCCAACGCTTCCAAATCAAAGCAGGCGACCTCCAGAAAGCGCGCCCTGGAGAAAATCCAGCTGGATGAGATCCGTCCCTCCAGCCGGAAGTATCCCTACATCGATTTCCGTCCCAACCGGGAGATCGGAAACGAAGTCCTTACAGTAGAAGGCATCAGCAAAACCATTGACGGTGTCAAGGTCCTGGACAATATTTCCTTTATTCTGGGCCGCGATGACAAGGTTGCTTTTGTCGGGAGCAATGAGCTGGCAAAAACCACCCTGTTCCGGATTCTCATGGGCGAAATTGAGCCGGATGAAGGAACCTATAAATGGGGTGTCACCACCTCCCAGTCCTATTTCCCCAAGGACAGCACCCAGGAGTTTGACAACGACCTGATTATTGTGGACTGGCTGACCCAGTATTCTGAAATCAAGGATGTGACCTATGTCCGCGGTTTCCTGGGCAGAATGCTCTTTGCCGGTGATGACGGCGTGAAAAAGGTAAAGGTTCTCTCCGGTGGAGAGAAGGTTCGCTGCCTGCTGTCAAAGCTGATGATTTCCGGCGCGAATGTCCTGATTCTGGACGAGCCCACTAACCACCTGGATATGGAATCCATCACTGCCCTGAACAACGGCATGATCAAATTCCCCGGAGTAATGCTTTTCGCGTCCCGTGACCATCAGATCGTACAGACCACGGCGAACCGGATCATGGAAATCCTGCCAAACGGCACCATGATCGATAAGATCACCACCTACGACGAATATCTGGAGAGCGATGAAATGGCCAGAAAACGTCAGGTGTACACCACCGAGGGCAAGCCGGAAGACAACTGATTTTTACAAAAAAGAGAAGGCACTTTTTACCGGGTGCTTTCTCTTTTTCTTTCAGGAGGGTGTGTTTCCGGACTCCCGTTCCGTTGCCGGAAGGATCACTGCTTCCCGCCCCTCCTGGGTCAGATTCGAATAAAAGGCTTTCAGCTGGGAATGACGGAGCCAGTCCAGATACCGGGTCTCCAGATATTTTTCCGGCCTTTGCCCGGAAATCGCCTTCTCCCTGTACACGTCCCCGTCCATCTGTTCCCGCAGAGCCTCCGGATCCCGGATGCCCAGCTTCTGATACTGCTCCTGCCTTGTTACATAATAATATTCCAGCAGTCCGGACCAGCGTTCCTCCAGCCGGAACAGATGGTCAAAGGCTTTGATTTTATCCTCGATCCCCGGTTCTCCGGGATCGGCGGGTCTCAGCCGAACCTGGTCCGCTTCTTTTTCATGGCAGAACGTCAGCTGCACCTTTTCCCGGACCGTATCGATATAAGGCAGAAAAATTCTGCGCAAATCCTTCTTTCCCCTTCCAAAGGGAGTGCGAACCCGTTTGTATCTCTGATTGCAGGCAGGACAGCAAAAATAGAGATTGCCGGGATGCAGAACCAGACAGGGAACCCAGGATTTCGGGAAATAATGTTCGATATCCTCTTCTCTCCGGGCATCGGTGACTGTCTGAAGACAAACCGGACAGCTGTGCTTCAGCGCCCGGTTCTTTCCTCTAAAGTACATGTCCGCCAGTTCTTTCCGGCCCAGGCTGCCCTCCGAAAGGCCCTGCATTTCAAAATGTGCCGTACACAGCACGACCTTATAAAAATAAAGGAAAAAGTCTTCGATCAGCTTCTGCTCCTCTTTTTCCAGCAGAACCGTTTCAAAGGAAAAGCTTTCGGCAAGCTCTTCGTCAAATTTCATATCATGGGCAATGGCCCGGTAAATTCCATCCCGCTCCGTATGTTCCATTTCAAATAGCTGATCAATGGCCCGACGCATATCTGCGCCGTTCTCCGAATCTTTTTCATAGAGCATCCAGAGCCATGCCCCATCCTCCGGCGAAAAGGCCATCCACTCCTCCTTCTGAAAGACCAGGCTCCCGGAGCCTGCCGCGAATGCAAAGAAAGACAGCAGATAGTCATTGATATACAGCAAATCTGCTGTCTGATTTTCTTTATCCATATCCCAGAAAATAAGATCACCTCAATCCTGCCCTCTCTCTGAAAGGGCATAAAACTGTTCATACAGGCGGAACCGCTGATAGCCCGGTCCCAGCTTTTCAATATTTTCCTGCATTTTCTCCGGATCCGTCTCCTGCATCATGCTTCTCACCGAGTCGGACGCATAGGTTCCGATGGCCGCCGCTCCGAAAATCTGTTTCGAAATCTCATCCCGCTGGGCGGCAAAGGTGGAAATATTCAGATTCCGGACTTCTGTTTTTCTGCCGGAATGATTGTCAAAAAGATTCAGCTGCTCATACATGGCATCCGTCAGAATCAGAGTCGAATGGGTGGCAATCACAAACTCATGATGGGTATCCTGACTCAGCTCATAGATCATTTTTATAAAGTCCTTATTCCAGTCGTCATTAAAATGAACATCCGGCTCATCATACAGAAAGAGCGTATTCTCTCCACAGTGCTTCTGCGCCATCAGAATCAGTCCGGTCCGAGCCAGCCACATGAGTTCCCCGTCGCTCAGGGCCTCCATTTCATACAGGCCTTTCTCCTTGGGAAAGCGATAGGAAAACTGTATGTCCCGGATCACGCCCTCCCGGTATGCGGTGAGCAGCACAGAGAGAAGCAGAAAGGGATTCCCGTCAAAAAATTTCTGCAGTCCCCTGTGATAATAGGTATCTTCCTCGTCCGGATCAAATCGGGTATACAAAAAGATCACTTTGGATTCCGGGGACAGACTGCCGTCCGCTTCTGTCCGTTCCGATGAGAGACTCCGGCGCACCCAACAGTCGGCCTCTTCCTTCTTCTCCACGCTTTCCATCAGCTGACGCAGAATATTCATCTGCGGCGAGGAAGCAGAGGCCTCCAGCCTTTCATCATTTACCCGGAAGGAAAAAGCGGCCGGAAGAAGCCCACGGTTTAAGCGTTCCAGCAGCATTCTCCTCCTCCGGCAGTACACCGCTCTTTCTTCTGCCCCATCCTTTTTCTGCATATCCAGAGGCAGAATGGCAAAAAGCACCGGAAGGATCATCCTTGATGTAACCGCATCCAGAGAAAGGACCCTGGGATTCGTCTCCAACTGCTCATAATAATTCAGAATCTCCTTCTCCAGCCCCGGATCCCGTTCCTCTTTTTTCTGAACGGAAAGATCATAGAGGTCACTGGCCAGCGAGGCCTTCGGCGAGAAAATCAGGATATCCTCCATGGAATGATTGGCTCCCGAACAGCAGGAAACGATCCGGTCCGGCAGATATTCTCCGGGAATCGAGGAATACTGCCGCCGCCCTCCTTCCTGTTCCACCTCAATCAGGAGCTTCCGGCGCCTGCCTGTCTGATCCCGAAATCCCGGCGGCTGGGGCTTTATGGTAACCCGCTGGCCTCCGGACATCCGATATCGGATCTCAAAGGGAAAGCCCGGCAGCTCATCCTGCATAATCCGCGTAAAAATCAGCCCCAGCGCCTCCAGCATACTGGATTTTCCGGATCCGTTGGCTCCAATCAGAAAATCAATGGCCGCCGGGGAAGACTGTTCTTTAAATTGAATGGAAAGCTTTTTTAAGCCCTTATATCCATCCACATAGAAATATTCCAGTTTCATAGACGCCTCCTAACTGCCGATGGCAGACTGATATTTCTGAATGGTAACCGCTCTGCCGTGCAGGTCCAGGACCTCTGTTTCACCCAGAAAAATCTTTTCCGGAACCGTTTTTTCCAGAAAGCCCAGACCCTCCAGTATTTTTACCGCTGCCAGAGCATCCTGAACGGAATAACTGCGGTAACGGTTTTTCTTTTCTTTCTTTACCTGTTTAAAGATAGTATGTACCGGCATGGGCTCCCTGGCTTCCAGATATTTGCGCAGAATCTCTCTTTGAAAATCAGAGAGATATTCCAGGATCTGCCGCTCCCTGTCATCCAGCACCGCATCCCATTCCGCCATTGGGAAAAATCCTTCCTCCCGAAACTGCACCGGCGTCTCCGTCAGATGATATCGCA
This sequence comes from Candidatus Limivivens sp., assembly GCA_034101475.1. Classification (GTDB taxonomy): domain Bacteria; phylum Bacillota; class Clostridia; order Lachnospirales; family Lachnospiraceae; genus Limivivens. Next base: position 8,051 of record JAXEJQ010000085.1, on the reverse strand, counting down.
TCAAAAAGGCCGGGCCGAAAGGCTCCTGTTCTTCTGAAAACCGCTGCTTCGTCAGCTTTCCGGTGAAAGCAGCCCCCAGCATGGCCTGATAAAAGTCTTCCAGCTTCCGTTTCATCTCTGTTCCACGTTTTTGAAGCACCATCGCTTTTCCCACGGCCCCGGCCAGCCGGTCCTGGATTTCCAGAGGGACTCTTGGAACCGGAATGCCCTCTACGGATGCTCCACTGGAAAACATTCCGCTCCGGGAAGTCGTTTTCCCTATGGAGGCCTCATAAAAATGCAGCCACAGCAGCAGAAACTCCGGACGCAGCCGTTCCTCCCGAACCCGGATCCGGATCAGGCCGCTCCCCCAGACAGCATCCCCCGGATCCTCCGCAACGATCTGACAGCTTTCTTCTTTTTCCGATGGATACCGCCCAAGAAGCAGATCTCCCCGCTTCAGTGTGAATTTTTCCGGATTTTCAGCTGCCGTTTCGAAGATCGGCTCCTCGCCGGAAATCTTCAGCGCCCAGCCTCCGCCGGACAGCGTATTGATAAAACGGCACCGAAATCCTTTCCCGTCCTTTTTCCTTGAGGTTCCCGTCAGCGGCGGCTCCGTCAGACAGGTTCCCAGACGCAGCCATTCCCCATTCCGCCGAATTGCCTCCGCATATTTCTGAAAAACGCCATACAGCGCCTGTTCCATGGCCCGGGGCATGCCGTCCTGCCCTTTCGCCAGTTTTTCCGCCTGTCCCAGAACCGCTGTCAGGAAACGCTGTTCCTCCAGTTCCGGAAAAACGATCTCCGTATTCTCCAGCTGTGCCTTGGTCAGATTGGCAATGGTCACATTATTTGCCTTCGCCTCCAGCCAGGGCCGGTAAAACTGAAAATAGTAATAGGCATACTCCGGCAGAACCTGCTCCGAATCAAACACCATTCCCAGAACTGCCTGATTGATGGTCAGCTCCGTCCCCGCAATGGCCGTCTTCCCGATGGTTCCGGACACAGACAGCAGCACTGCCCCTTTTGGAATCCGGTCTTTGATCTGACTGGCACCCTCCCCGGTCAGACAGACCTCGGTTTCCGTCAGAAATTTCCCCTTGATATCACTGACCCTTGCCCAGGGTATCCCAGGCTTTTCACAGTAGTATTCCGGATGAGAACGGCCCGGGGTAGCGCCCCGTCCCCACTCCAAAACCACTTCCTTCAGCATTTTCCGCTGCCAGCTGCTCATAATCTCTGAACCTCCTCCAAAAGCTCCCTCATATCCTTCAGAATCTGTTCCTGTTCCTCCATCAGTTCCCGAAGCAGCTGCACCGGGTCCTCAAAACGCAGCTCCAGCCGCCCTGCGGGCCGATAATAATCCGGAAGCAGATTCCATCCGGCATCCTGAATCGTCCGGTAATCGGCAAACCAGAAATGGGGAAACTCCCAATTCTCCGGTGTCCGGATTCCGTTAAAATTCTCAAATCCCCTAGAAAGCTCCTCCTGCCACCGCCGGAAATAATAGTCTCTCTGGCTCTGCACCCGCAGCAGCTCCTCCAGGCTCTTTGCGGTTTCCCGTTCTCCGGTTTCTCTCTCTTCTCCTTCTCCCCCGTTTTCCTTCTCCTGCAGGCGGCAGAACAGCACCTGCTCGGTGCGCTCACTCCAGCCGCTTTTCATAAACGGATTCCGGATCAGCAGGATGGCTGTTCGTACGGCAGCCCTGGGATAAAAGGTCTTCTCAGGCAGTGACAGAATCATCTCCACATCATAGGTATTTAAAATCCATTCCCGTACTGCCCTGCTCTCTTTTGTGGAAGAGAACAGAAAGCTCTCCGGAACGACCAGGGCTGCGCTTCCATTCAGCTCCAGGGCCTGCAGACTCCGGACAAGGCAGAGATGATATTTCTCCTTCAGATACCTCAGTCCTCCGGGCAGAATCAAGTCCGAAGGCGCATAAGGAACGCTTTCCCGTCCGAAGGGTGGATTGGCCAGCACAATCTGATATCTTCTGCCAGGCTCCTTCTCCGGAAAATCTTCTTCTTCCTCCCGGATCACCGCACCGGAGACCAGACAGAGAATCCGGGCAGACAGCCGCAGACCCGGTTCTTCCTCATGTCCGTACAGACCGGCATTTTTGAAAAATTCTCCTGCATCCAGCAGAAGCTCCCCGGAACCATACTGCGGATCAAAAATGGAAACCGGCCTGTCTTCCCCGTTTTCTTCCATGCCGGCTTCCAGCAGCCGCGCAACCTGCTCCACAATCCTCTCCGGCAGCACATACCTGCTCCGGTCATTTCTGGTATTGGCACAAAGCTCATGAATTTTTCGCAGAACCTCATAAAAAACGCGCGGCTCCTGGAACTTTTGTTCCAGTCCGAACAGCTTCTCCAGCACCTGGAAAATCTGTCGTAAAAGTGAGCTTTTCCGGATTCCGATTTTAAAATCCTGCAGCTTTTCAAAACGCGGATCCTGCTCCGTCCGCCTCTGAAATTCTCTCTCCAGGCTTTCCGCATAGGCAAGGATCTCCTCCGATGACCGATCCTCCAGACTCTGCATGGCCTTCCGTACCTCCGAAACTGCTTCGTCCTCCACTGCCTGCTCTCTGCCAAAGGAGCGGCAGGCGAAGTATCCCGCCTCAGACAATTCACACAGGAGCAGATAGCCGGTGTCATGAAAGAGTGCGGTCAGGTCATCGGAATAATCCATGCGGTAAAAATCCATCACTGTCTTATATTCGCGCAGAATTCCCTCCAGTGCTTCCGTCTTTGCGTATTTCTCTTTCCATTTCTCATCCATAGCTCTTGATCCTTTCCGGAAAATTTTCTATCATTCGTAATGTTTTCCTGTCTTCCCGTTTCCAGGCACAAAGCCCGGGCTGCTGTTCATCCTGCCCTTTGACACATTCCCGGCTGTGCACTATAATGTTCCTGAAACCCCATCTGCGGTTATTTTTCTGTTCAAGGAGACACACCTATGCCTAACATCATCAAAATCACTGATTTCGCAGCCCCCGAACTGGATGTATATGCCCGTTTCACAGAAGGACAGCTCCTAAACCGCCAGGAACCGGAAAAGGGGCTGTTCATTGCCGAAAGTCCCAAGGTCATCGAACGAGCCCTGGATGCCGGCTGCCAGCCGCTTTCCCTTCTCCTGGAAGAAAAGCATGTTGCCGGAGAGGCCCGGGAGATCATCGCCCGCTGCGGAAATATCCCGGTTTTCACTGCCGATTCCAGAGTTCTGTCACAGCTTACCGGCTTTCCCATGACCCGGGGCGCTCTGTGCGCCATGGGCCGCCCGGCTCTGCCGGATGCCGGGGAGATCTGTGCCGGTGCCCGTCGGATCGCTGTCCTGGAGAATATCATGAATCCCACCAACATCGGGGCAATTTTCCGCTCCGCCGCCGCCCTGAACATGGATGCGGTTCTGCTGACTCCGGACTGCAGCAATCCACTGTACCGCAGGGCCATCCGCGTCAGTATGGGCACCGTTTTTCAAATTCCCTGGACTTACCTGAAAGGCGAAGTCTCCGAATGGCCCCGGCAGGGAATGGCGCTTCTGCAGAACCTCGGCTTTAAAACGCTGCCATGGCCTTAAGGGATGACTCCATTTCCATTGACGATCCCGGGCTCCTGGCAGAAGAAAAGCTTGCCATCGTGCTCGGGTCTGAAGGTGATGGCCTGGCTGCTGAAACCATCGCCCACTGTGATTATACCGTGCGCATTCCCATGGCCCACGGCGTTGATTCCCTGAACGTCGCCGCCGCCAGCGCCGTGGCCTTCTGGCAGCTTACCGCTGAGGACCGCCGTCATTGATCGCTTCGCTCCGCCTGTTCCGCCAATCGCTCCTTCAGCTTCGTATTACGCCTGGTCACCGTAACATTCCGAACAGCGTAAGCCAGCGCTTTTTTCGTCCCCACCAGAACCAGAATCTTTTTGGCCCGGGTGATTCCGGTGTAAATCAGATTCCTCTGAAGCATGACAAAATGACTCATCAGCACCGGCATGACCACAATGGGATATTCCGAGCCCTGGGCCTTATGAATGGTGGTGGCATACGCATGCACCAGTTCATCCAGCTCCGACACATCATATTCCACGGATCGGTCATCGAATCTTACCGTCAGAGTCCGGTCCTCGCTATTCAGTCCTTCAATCACGCCGATGTCTCCATTAAACACTTCTTTGTCATAATTGTTTTTGATCTGCATGACCTTGTCCCGGATCCGGAAAACCGAACCGCTTCGCCGAAGCCCCTCCCCCTGGGGGTTCAGGGCTTCCTGAAGAGCGAGATTCAGATTGGCCGCGCCTGCCACACCCCGCTGCATGGGAGTCAGCACCTGAATCTGGGCGGAAGGCGTATGGTAATACCGGGGCAGTTTTCGTTTTACCAGATCCACAATCTCCTCCAGAGCCGCCTCCGGCTCCTCCTTCTGCACAAAAAAGAAATCCGTCTGTTTGCCGTTGGAGAGATCCGGCATCTGTCCGTCATTGATCCGGTGGGCATTCATGACAATCCGGCTGGTCTGTGCCTGACGAAAAATCCGGGTCAGGCGAATCACCGGAAATCGTCCGGAGTCAATGAGATCCCGCAGCACATTTCCCGCACCCACGGAGGGAAGCTGATCAATGTCTCCCACCAGAATCAGCCGCATTCCAGGCGGGATCGCCTTCAGAAGGGAATTCATCAAAATCAGGTCGATCATGGAACACTCATCCACAATCAGCACATCTCCCTCCAGCGGCTGCTCCTCATTTTTCTGATAACCCTCCGGCGGTTTGAATTCCAGCAGCCGGTGAATGGTTTTCGCTTCCAGCCCTGTCGTCTCTGTCATCCGCTTTGCCGCCCGTCCGGTGGGTGCCGCCAGCAGGATTTTCAGCCCATAGGCCCGAAATGCCGCGATAATTCCCTGAGTCGTGGTGGTCTTTCCCGTTCCGGGACCGCCGGTCAGAATCATGACCTTGGAAACAGCGGCCCTGCGGATGGCATCCGCCTGGACCTCGTCGTATTTCATCCCCACTGTCTGCTCAATTCTGGAAACATCCACAGAAAGCTTCGGATTTCCGGTTTTCTCTCTGGCCTGAGCCAGACGGATCCACAGCCGGTCTGTTCCCGGTTCCTCTGCCAGTCTTTTCAGCTTCCTGGCCGTACCGGTTTCCGCGTAATAAAAGGGTGGAAGGTAAATCGCCTCCTCCTCCCGAATCAGATCTCCGCAGCGAAGCATTTCATCCAGGGTCATAACCAGAGACGCTTCCTCCGCTTCCAGCAGCTCCCCAGCCTTTTTCAGCAGCTGCTCCTGCTCTGCGTAGACATGCCCCTCATCCGCCAGAGCGCTCAGCGTATACATCAGACCGCTTCGCAGCCGGACAAAAGCCTCCTTTTCGAAGCCCAGCTTCTCTGCGATCTTATCCGCCGTTCGAAATCCGATTCCCCAGATATCATCTGCCAGCCGGAAAGGATTTTCCTTCACCTTCGCAATGCTTTCGTTGCCGTACTGTTTATAGATTTTCGCTGCAAAAGAGGTGCTGACTCCATGATCCTGGAGAAACAGCATGACGTTTTTTATCTCCTTCTGCCGTTCCCAGCTTTCCGCGATCTGATCCACCCGCTTTCTCCCGATCCCCGGAACCTCCTGCAGCCGCTGAACATCCGTTTCAATAATCTCCAGCGTATCCGTCCCGAACTTCTGCACAATCCTTTTGGCAAATTTCGGTCCCACACCTTTGATCAGACCCGAGCCCAGATACCTCTCAATGCCGTAAATCGTGGCGGGCATGGTTTCTTCCCACTTCTCGGCCTGAAACTGCCTGCCGTACCTGGCATCTACCTTCCACTCCCCATAGACCAGAAGGACCGATCCGACAACGGCATCCAGCAGATTGCCCACCAGGGGAACCAGCTCCGGATAGCCCTTTACCGCCACCTTCAGCACGGAATAGCCATTTTCCGGATTTTGATACGTAATCCGCTCCACCACACACCGAATCGTTGTCACGCTGTCCTCCTCCTTTCTTCCCGGATCTGCTGCTCAGCTCTCAGAAATCATAGCGCAGAATCGAGCAGTTCTTCACCCCAAATTTTGCATACTCCTCATTGCTCATTTCATAAAAATACGACTGAACCACCCGGGCAATGCCGTTATGGGCAACCAGAATATAGGTCTTCTCGTCCGCTTCCGCCCGGATTTCGTCCAGCAGGTTATAAACCCGCTGTGCCAGCCGGAGCATGGATTCGCCGCCTTCATACCGGCAGGCAAACTGCTCCTTCGCTCGGGTAAATTCCACACTGTTCCGCGGTGTCGTGGACTCATATTTTCCGAAATTCTGCTCCTTCAGCCGGGGTTCCACCCTGGCCGGAATCCCCGTAATTTCCGAAATATGCCTGGCCGTCTCCGAAGCACGCACCAGGGGAGAATACAGAATCTCATCCGCCCGGATTCCCTCCTCCAGGATTTTCCTCCCGGTTTCCTCCGCCTGGCGATGGCCCAGCTCAGTCAATGCAATATCCGTTGAGCCGCAGATCTTATTTTCCACGTTCCAGACTGTCTGTCCGTGTCTTACAAAATAAACGTGTCCCATGATTTTCTCTCCTTCTGTCCCGTTTTCCTCATAGTCTTCTCATTGTCCTCTCATGGGAAACCGGCCTCTGCCGTTTATTCCCGTTTGGGTTCCTGAAAAGCGATTTCTTTCAGAAAATCTTTTATAAAGGGAAGGGCCGCTCCGATGGATACCGCGTCAATACGGCATTTTCCCTGGATAAGATAGGAAGGATCCCCGGGGAACGTGGAACGTTCCAGCACCTTCTCTTTCAGGCTGTCCAGATCCTGATCCGTAAAATACGGCGTAATATGCCCTCCCAGCACAATGGTGCTCTCCAGAACCATGTGAAGATTGTTAATCAGCATGGCCAGATAATCCAGATACTTTTCCCATTTTTTCTGGCAGGCAGCATTTCCCTGTTCCTTTTCCCTGAAAAAATCGTCCAGTTCCATCTCCGGTTCCAACAGGGAATTTCCGGAGCAGTAACATTCCGCGCACCCTTTTTTCCCGCAGTAACAGTCAAGCCCGTCCGGGATCAGTGTCATATGTTCAAAAGTCCCTGTTTTTCCGGTAAGACCATTCTGCAGTTCTCCATTAATCAGTATTGCCCCTCCCAGGTGATATCCCAGGGAAAGATAAATGGCATCCCGGATCCCGGGATTCTCCCAGAGCTCACTGTTGGAAGCACATTCCGCATCATGAATAAATTTGCATGGCACAGAAAAGAAATCCGCAAAAGGCAAAATCGAAAGACCGGTACAGTCCAGAATTTTTCCATAAGTGATCTGTAAACCGTCCGGCGAAACCAGCCCCTGAACCCCCAGCCCGATTCCCAGCAGCTGTTCCCGGGTATACTGATATTTCTCCAGAAAAGCGCAGACCACCTCTTTCAGCTGTTCAAAGTAAGCCTGCCCGGGCTGAAAATCCAGTCTGTACTTTTCTTTTCCTTCCTTTTTTCCATACAGATTCAGAGCCACAATATACACATTCCGGGCCAGCACCTCGATCCCGATGGAAATCCTGGCTGTGGAAACAATCTGATAAGCAGTAGCCCGGCGCCCCACATTGGAAGCCAGCTGTCCGCATTTTTCAATAAGGCCCTCTTCCAGTAAGGCAGCCAGATGCTGAGACACCGTCGGAAGACTGATCGCCAGGGTCTGAGCAATGGCCTGCTTGGAGCATCCAGGATTTGAATAAATAAAATGGTATACATCAGCCCGGTTCTTTTTCTTAATATCCGCAAGGGAAAAGGTTTCCATAACAAAACGTTCTCCTTAAACAATCAATCAGCAAAACATTCGCAATTCGCTCATAAAATTATTATACCTTTTTCCACCAAAAAGGAAAGTCTTTTTCTATACGCTTTGCATAAAAACCTGTCCCGTACTTTATGAAAAATTCCTCTTGCGGGATTTCAGAAACTGTCCTATTATAGAAATACATTATATAAAATGTTTTTATAAAATTAACATGCAAAATAGGATAAGAAAGGAAGAAAACGTATGGGTATTCTTGAAAAAATGCGTCTGGATGGAAAAAAAGGATTTGTCA
>JAXEJQ010000084.1:0-7641 GCA_034101475.1 Candidatus Limivivens sp. | reverse complement strand
TCAATTGGCAGAGCAGCTGATTTGTAATCAGCAGGTTATCGGTTCGAGTCCGATCATCGGCTCTTTGGACCTTTAGCTCAGTTGGTTAGAGCAACCGGCTCATAACCGGTCGGTCCCGGGTTCGAGTCCCTGAAGGTCCATTTGTTACATAGATAAATAAAGAATAAGGCCCAGTGGCTCAGTTGGTTAGAGCGTCGCCCTGTCACGGCGAAGGTCGTCGGTTCGAGTCCGATCTGGGTCGTTTGTTTTTCGGGATCTTAGCTCAGCTGGGAGAGCATCTGCCTTACAAGCAGAGGGTCATAGGTTCGAGCCCTATAGGTCCCATTTGCTTTGGAATTTTTTTCCTGGCAAAATACGCCAGCCGGTGTGGCGGAATTGGCAGACGCAAGGGACTTAAAATCCCTCGGGGGCAACTCCGTGCCGGTTCGAGTCCGGCCACCGGCATAAAACCTCGTATTTTTAATACGAGGTTTTTTTGTAACTGTTCAGAGCCAATGTCACTTCAACCGCCAAAAGATTTCACCTGTGATTGGCTCTGAACAGTTACAAAATAAACATATTTCGGGAAAATGTGATAAAATAGAAATATGCAAAGGAGGAGAAGGGCCATGATGAAAGAGAATACTTTATTTTTAAAAATTATGAGTATCCTGATGATTTTTTCCGGTGTTTTCTGGGCGATTGCGGTACTTCTCCGCCTGTTCTTAAATGACCTTGTTATTCTTCAGGGATCTCCCGGAATCAAGATTGCCGGAAGTGCCATGTTGATTCTGGCGATTTTGGAGCTGATGTGCGGAGTTTTTGGCCTGAAAGCTGTTGGAGGAAACAGTTATATTCATGCCTGTGCCTGTATGGGAACGGTGTCTTTTTCCATGTATCTGGTTGCGGTTGTTTTCAGCTTTTTCATGGGGATTTTTCCATGGCAGGCTGTTCTGGCAGAGACATTGGGATTTGCAGTTGTGGTGTTTTATCTGATTGCGGTGGTGCTTACGGAATGTACAGGCGGAAAGTGGTTTCTGAACAGCAAGGGGAAGCGTCGAAAAGGGAGACAGAGAAATCAGGATATTCGGAAACAACGAAAAATTTAAAGAGGTACGCAGGGGGCTGGCTATGATAAAATTGGGAATGATATTTGCGGCAATTTTATTATTTATGCTGGTATTTTGGCTGATCAGCATGCTTCCGGGACGGAAACACAGAACGGAAATGAAAGAACTGCGGGAATATGATTACGCGCACAGAGGGCTTCACAACATAAAAAAAGGGATACCGGAAAATTCCATTGCGGCTTTCCAAAAAGCAGTCGAAATGGGGTATGGGATGGAGTTGGATCTGCATCTGACCAGGGATGGCAGACTGGCGGTGATGCATGATGACAGTCTGAAGAGGACATGCGGAGTAAATGCGATGGTACATGAAAAAACCATGGCGGAGCTGAAAAAATACCTCCTGGAGGGTACTCAGGAGCGTGTACCGGAATTTCAGGAGGTTTTGAAGCTGGTGAAGGGTCGTACGCCGCTTGTTGTGGAGATTAAGACGGTAAAGGGAAATTATCGGGAAATCTGCAGGGCTGTGTGCAGGGAATTGGATCATTATGAAGGGCTGTACTGTATTGAATCCTTTGATCCCCGGGTGGTTCTGTTGCTTCGCAGGTATCGTCCGGATATGGTTCGTGGGCAGCTCGCGGAACACTTCAGGCGTCATGGCACGATGGTGAATCCCATTGGAGATTTTTTGCTGCATAATTTATTCAGCAATGTGATTACCAGGCCGGATTTCATTTCTTATCAGCATCTGGACAGGAAAACACCCAGTTTACGTCTTTGCAGGAAGCTGTATGGTGTATCCGAGTTTAACTGGACAGTAAAAGATCAGGAAACTCACCGGAAAATCCGGGAAGATGGGGGAATTGTGATTTTCGAGGATTTTCTTCCGCACAGGAAGGATTCCAGGAAAAATGATCAGGACAGGAAAGGCAGCCGGAAGGACGGACAGGATGCGAAAGGCCGAAAATGTATTTGACGGCAGTACATAATCCTTGCAAAAGGACAGGCAGACTGATAAAATAGGATACAGGAACAGATTGGAGGAGAAAGGTTCAAAATATGAAAAAGATAGCGGTTATGACAGACAGTAACAGTGGAATTACACAGGAGCAGGCAAAGGAGCTGGGAGTTTCCGTTTTGCCGATGCCTTTTATGATTAATGGAAAGACGCTGTTTGAGGGTATTGATTTGAATCATGAGCAGTTTTTCCAGATGCTTACGGAAGATGCCGAGATCAGTACTTCCCAGCCTTCTCCGGCGGATGTTCTGACCATGTGGGATACGCTACTGAAGGAATATGACGAGATTGTACATATTCCCATGTCCAGCGGCCTCAGCGCTTCCTGTGAGACGGCTATGGCTTTAGCGGCAGATTATGACGGGAAGGTCCAGGTTGTCAATAATCAGAGAATTTCGGTTACTCAGCGCCAGTCTGTGATGGATGCTCTGGAACTCGTAAAACGGGGAAAGGATGCTTCCGAGATCAAACAGATTCTGGAAGAAGAGAAAATGGAGGCCAGCATTTATCTGGTTGTGGAAACGCTGAAGTATCTGAAAAAAGGAGGCCGGGTTACACCGGCTGCTGCGGCGCTGGGTACGATTTTAAATTTGAAGCCGGTGCTTCAGATCCAGGGGGAGAAGCTGGATGCCTATGCCAAGGCCAGAGGAAAGATTAAAGCAAAGAAAATTATGATTGACGCCATGAAGAAGGATTTTGAAACCCGGTTTAAAGAACCGCTGGCAGAAGGAAGGATCCATCTGGAAGGCGCTTACGCCGGCAATCCTGAGGAGGCCGAAGAGTGGAAGAAGGAGATTGAAGCGGCATTTCCAGGGATGGTCTGCCATATGGATGCGCTGTCTCTGAGCGTGTCCTGTCACGTGGGTCCCGGAATTCTGGCGATTGCATGCAGCAAAAAGGTTTGATTTAACAGCAGGGATCCGAAGATCCTGACAGAAAAAGCACCGGCCGGAGATGGCTGGTGCTTTTTTAGAATTTATCGTTTGACTTCCTTTCCCCGCAGATAAACGGCTTTCAGGTTTAAATCCGGATCCAGAAGGACGAGGTTTGCTGTTTTCCCGGGAGTGATGGAGCCGTAGCGGTCATACAGGCCTGCGGCCTTTGCGGAATTCACGGCTGCGCATTTGACAGCACTGCCCAGGGGAATTCCCATTTTCAGGACAGCGGTGCGCAGGCAGTCCATCAGGTTGGTTGCAGAGCCGGCGATGGTCCCGTCAGAGAGGGTCGCCAGGTTTCCGGTGACCTTAACAGGCTGGCCGCCAAGGGAGTAATCTCCGTCACTTAAGCCGGTTGCCATCATACTGTCACTGATCAGCACAATCCGGTCATCTCCGAACATGCGGAAGGTGGTGCGCACCGTAGCCGGGTGCAGGTGGATGCCGTCACAGATCAGCTCCACGCGTACATGAGGGCTGTCACAGGCAGCACCGATCACCCCGGGAGCCCGGTGGGAAAAAGGCGGCATGGCGTTGTAGAGATGGGTGGCGTGGCAGGCACCGCGGTCGTAGGCTTCTTTGGCTGTGTCGTAGTCAGCGGTGGTGTGGGCAAGAGAAATCGCCACTTCCTCCTTCAGTTCATCGATGAATTCCATGGCGCCCTCCTCTTCCGGGGCAATATCCACCAGCTTTACCAGGCCCCCGGCAGCCTCCTGGAGACGGCGGAACATGGCAGCATCCGGTTTGTGAATATAGCTGCCGTTTTGTGCGCCCTTTTTTGCGAAGGAGATAAAGGGGCCTTCCATATTGATACCCTCCAGCAGGGACAGCTCTCCGGGGCAGCTACTCTGGGAAGCATGATAATCAGCGGCCATCCGGCAGATGCCTGTGAGGATTTCCTCACTGAAGGTCATGGTGGCGGGAACGATGGTGGTAATGCCGTTTTTCAGCTCGTAAGCAGCCATGGCCCGGATTGCCTCTTCTGTTCCGTCACAGAAGTCATAGCCCACGCATCCGTGGAAATGAATGTCTGTCAGACCGGGAATCGCGAACAGGCCCTCTGCATCCAGAACATTGCCGGAGGCAGAGTCCGTAAAGATTCCATTTTCCATAAAAATGTCCTGTTTGCGGAAGGTACCGTCTTCCTGAAAGACGGAAGCATTTTTCAGTATCATAAAGAGATCACCTTTCTGATGTACCAGTACACTAGCGGGTTAATTTGGAAAGAGCGGCTTCGTCTGCCACAACCGTGACATCATTGTGAAGCTGCAGGATGGAAGCAGGAAGCTGCGGGGTAATGGGACCTTCCAGGGCCCGGGCAAGGGCGTCTGCCTTGTCTTCGCCGCTGGCAATCAGCAGAATTTTCCGTGCCAGCATGATATTTTTGATGCCCATGGTGTAGGCCTGTCTGGGAACGTCCTCTTCTTTTTCGAAGAAGCGTTTATTGGCATCGATGGTGCTGGGGGTCAGATCAATGCAGTGGGTCTCCTTTTCGAAGGATTCGCCCGGTTCATTAAAGCCGATATGACCATTGCGGCCGAGGCCCAGAAGCTGCAGGTCAATGCCCCCGAAACGGCGGATGACTTCATTGTGGGCGGCACAGGCCACTTCAGCGTCCGGTTCCATACCATTGGGAACGAAGGTATACTCTTTGCGGATATTGATGTGGTCGAAAAAGTTGTGATTCATAAAGTAGCGATAACTCTGCTCATTATCACCGGAAAGTCCCTTGTATTCATCCAGGTTGATACTGACTACCCGGGAAAAATCCAGATCGCCCTTGTTGTACCAATCGATGAGCTGTTTATAGGTTCCCACCGGAGTGGAACCGGTTGCCAGTCCGAGAACACAATTTGGCTTCATAATTACCTGTGCAGAAATGATGTTTGCCGCCTTTCTGCTCATGTCATGATAGTCTTTTGCTCTGTAAATCTGCATAGTATCTACTCCTTTTGTATTTTATATGATATTTGCTGCTGCTTCTAGTTTAGCGCAAAATGCATAAAAAGCAAAGAGGGGACCTTGTTTTTTTTCTGAAAAGGTGAAGATGCGGTTACAGTGGAAGGCGAAATGGTAACAGGATGCGATATCATTTAAAATACCCCGCAGGGGTTCCTGTTTCCTGGAAGAAGAGCCAGGGCCAGGGAAGCCTGCGGGGATTTCTTAAACGGTGCGGTTTTCCAGGGCAGCTTTGATAAAGCCGCGGAAAAGCGGGTGTGGGCGGTTAGGACGGGATTTGAATTCCGGATGGCCCTGGGTTCCGATAAAGAATGGGTGATCCTTCAGTTCAATCATTTCCACAATCCGTCCGTCTGGCGAGAGACCGGAAAGGGTCATGCCGTTTTCGGTGAGTACCTTCCGGTAATCGTTGTTGACTTCATAACGGTGTCTGTGGCGTTCCTGAATCGTCTCTGTTCCGTAAAGTTCAAAAGCTTTGGAATTCTTCGACAGAACACAGGGATAGGAACCAAGCCTTAATGTACCTCCGATATCCTCCACGCCATTCTGGTCAGGCATCAGAGCAATCACCGGATGAGTCGTGAGAGGATTCAGCTCCACACTGTGGGCATCGTTATAGCCAACTACGTGACGGGCATATTCCACAATGGCCATCTGCATGCCAAGACAGAGACCAAGGAATGGTTTTTTATGGGTGCGGGCATATTCGATGGCTGTGATCTTTCCTTCCACACCGCGGTCGCCGAAACCGCCGGGTACCAGAATGCCGTCCTGATCTCCCAGGATTTCATCCACATTCTCCGGAGTGAGGAGTTCGGAATCCACCCACTTGATGGTGACGGTGGAGGCATTGGCGATACCGCCGTGTTTTAAGGCCTCTACAACGCTGATATAGGCGTCATGGAGCTGGATATATTTGCCGACCAGTGCAATATGCACTTCAGAGGTGGGATGGCGCAGAGCGTCAACCATCTCCTTCCAGTCTGCCAGATCCGGTTCCGGGCAGGGCAGGTGGAGGCATTCGCAGGCGACCTGAGCCAGGCTTTCCTTCTCCATGGCCAGGGGAGCCTCGTAGAGGTAGTCCACATCCAGGTTCTGAAGAACATGGCTGCTGGGAACATTACAGAAAAGAGCGATTTTATCCTTGATCCCCTGCTCCAGGGGAAGTTCAGAGCGGCATACGATCACGTCGGGCTGAATTCCCATTCCCTGCAGCTCCTTTACACTGGCCTGAGTGGGTTTGGTTTTCATCTCTCCGGAGGCTTTCAGGTAGGGAATCAGAGTCACATGAATCAGGATCGCGTTCTCGTGACCGATATCGTGCTGGAACTGACGGATGGCCTCCAGAAACGGCTGGCTTTCAATATCGCCTACGGTGCCGCCGACCTCAATGATGGCGATATGGGTATCTTCTTCTGTGAAGTTCCGGTAAAAACGGCTTTTGATTTCGTTGGTAATATGAGGAATCACCTGAACGGTACCGCCGCCGAAGTCGCCCCGGCGTTCCTTCTGAAGAACGGACCAGTAGATCTTTCCGGTGGTAACGTTGGAATTTTTATTCAGGTTTTCATCGATAAAGCGCTCGTAGTGTCCAAGATCAAGGTCTGTTTCCACTCCGTCATCCGTCACAAAGACTTCTCCGTGCTGAATGGGATTCATGGTACCGGGGTCGATGTTGATGTAAGGGTCAAATTTCTGCATGGTAACCTTGTAGCCTCTGGCTTTCAGAAGGCGTCCCAGGGATGCAGCGGTAATACCTTTTCCCAGGCCGGACACAACGCCGCCTGTTACGAAAACGTATTTTACAGACATGTTTTCTCCTCCTTCACAGTAATGGGTGCTTGTCAGTTTAAAAATTTAAAAAAACATTATACACCCGTTTTTTTGAATTGAACAGAGGGTTTTCTGAAAAAATTGTAACTGTTCAGAGCCAGCCTCCAAAATGCTTCGCATTTTGTCGGTGTGGCGTATCCGCCAAATAAAATTTCAAAAACAGCCTTAAAAATGCAAGCACTTTTAAGGCTGTTTTTGAAATTATATTTGGCTCTGAGCAGTTGCAAAAAATTAATGGTAAAGTCCTTTGTTTTCGTAACGTGGTTCCATGGTAATCTGAATGCCCAGGCTCTTCAGGGTCCGGATATCCACCGGAGAAAGAATCACCGAGGTATGGGCCTGGCAGCCATTCAGTTTGGGAAGCTGCTGGAGCGCTTCCTTTGCCACCGGATTGAGGGCAGCGGAGGCAGAAAGGGCAATCAGAACTTCATCCGTGTGAAGTCTTGGATTTTTACTGCCCAGGTATTCTGTCTTCAAATGCTGAATCGGAGCGATGGACTGAGGAGAGATCACATGGGTATGGTGCTCGATGCCGGCCAGTTCCTTTAATGCGTTTAACAGCATGGCAGCGGAGGCACCCAGCAGATCCGAGGTTCCACCGGTAATGACCTGGCCGTCGGCCAGCTCCAGAGCCGCTGACGGAGTGCCGGCTTCTTTTTCACGTTCCAGAGCGGCAGAGACAACAGGGCGGTCAGAAACGGAAACTCTGGCCTGCTTCATCAGAAGCTCAAGCTGGAAAACCTCGTTTTCGGAACCGGTCCCGTCGGCCAGCTTCTTCAGGGATTCGTAGTAACGGCGAATAATTTCCTGCCGGGATGCTTCCTGGCAGACTTCATCGTCGATAATGCAG
>JAXEJQ010000083.1:0-6731 GCA_034101475.1 Candidatus Limivivens sp. | reverse complement strand
GGCCATTGTGGATGGAGCCAATATTTTCCAGAGAATGTTCCACATAGATCTTCCGGGCATCAAGCCCACGATCATGATGCTTCTGATTCTTCAGATCGGCCAGATTATGAATGTGGGCTTTGAGAAAGTCTTTCTGCTGCAGAATGACCTGAATATGGCGGCATCGGATGTGATCAATACGTATGTTTACCGGGTTGGTCTGGTTCAGAATAACTACAGCTACTCCACGGCCATCGGGCTGTTTAACGCGGTGATTAATCTGGTGCTTGTGGTGGCAGCCAACCAGCTGTCCAAGAAATTTGCCCATGAAAGTCTATGGTAAGGAGGGCGTGATACGATGGGAAGACAGAGAAATTCAGGCAGAAGGCAAATCAATGTTGACAGGGTTTTCGATGTGGTGAATCTGCTGATTATGCTGGTAGTGCTGGTGATTTTTGTGTGGCCGCTGTGGTTTGTGGTGGCTGCTTCCATCAGTGATCCGGCTGCGGTCTGGCAGGGGAAGGTCGTTCTGTTTCCGAAAGGATTCACACTGGATGCCTATGCAGAGGTCATTAAATACAAATCCATCTGGACAGGGTATCTGAACACGATTATTTATACAGTGCTGGGCACGCTGATTAATATGGTGCTGACGGTATGCGCCGCTTATCCCCTTTCCAGGAAGGATTTCGTGCCGCGAAACTTTTTTATGTTTTTGTTTATGCTGACCATGTATTTCAGCGGCGGAGTGGTTCCAACTTACATTGTGGTCAACAAGCTGCATCTGGTGAATACCATGTGGGCCATGATTATTCCCAATGCGGTTTCGATTTTTAATATCATTATTACACGGACGTACTTTATCAACAGTATCCCGGGTGAGCTTTATGAAGCAGCGCAGCTGGACGGCGCCAACAGCGCCCAGTATCTGGTCAGGGTGGTGCTTCCTCTTTCCAAGCCGATTCTTGCGGTAATTCTGCTGTTTTACGCAGTGGGCCACTGGAATGATTTCTATTCGGCTTTGCTGTATGTCAATGATGAAGCGCTGGAGCCGCTGCAGACTGTACTGAGACGTATTTTGTTTACGACCCAGATGACACTGCAGATGAACAGTTCCATGAGTGCGGATGAGATTATCCGGCGGACCCAGCTGTCCCAGACGCTGAAATACAGCTCGATCATTGTTTCGACCCTTCCGATTCTCTGCGTTTATCCGTTTGTGCAGAAATACTTTGTGAAGGGTATCATGATCGGCTCAGTGAAAGGCTGAAACGATATGAAAAATATGCATTGGATTCAGGGCGGCAGGGAGTGTGAAGCGCCGCTGTTTCGAAGAGAATTTGTACTGGAAGAACTGCCGCGCAGGGCAGAGCTGGAAATCTGCGGCCTCGGCTGTTTCTTACTGTTTGTCAATGGAATGCGGGTCGGAGATCAGGAATGTGCGCCGGCACCGACAGCCTATTCCTCGGTTCTGGGCTGTGAGGCTCTTTATCCGGTCTGGGAGGAGCGAAGCCGGTACCGGACCCACTATCTGGTCTTTGATCTTCTGCCCTTTCTGAAAATCGGGAAAAATGTTCTGGGTGTTCAGCTGGGGAACGGCTGGTATCATCAGACCAGGCGTCAGGCGGAGGGGAAATTCGTGTTTGGTTTTCCAAAACTCCACTATGAACTGACGATTACCGGGCAGGATGGAAGCAGAGAATTTCTGGAAAGTGATCCGGAAACCCTCTGGAAGCCGGGAGAAATTCTGGAGAACAATCTGTTTTACGGGGAAACGCAGGATCTCAGGCTGTATCAGAAGGAATGGTGCACAGAAGCAGCCCGGTCAGAGGGGTGGGCGCCTGCACTGCCGGTTCATGGGCCGGAAACAGAGCTGGTAAAGCAGGAATGTCCGGCGGACCGTGTGATTCGGCAGATTCGGCCGGTTCTGCAGAGGAAAGAGGAAGGACGCCGCATATACGACTGCGGAGAGAATATCAGCGGCTGGGTGGTGATGCGCTGTCCGGGAGAGCCGGGGGCAAACGTAACGGTCCGTCACAGTGAGGAACTGACGGAGGATGGAAAAAATCTGGACTTTGCTTCGGCAGGGGGAGAGCGGCAGATTCAGCAGGATACCTATTTCTGCGGAGAAACGGAACAGAGGGTTCATCCGAAATTCTGCTGGCATGGGTTCCGGTACTTTGAAGTGACCGGCCCGGGGGAGCCGGAAGCGGTTTCGGTGGTTCATACGGACATTCCGGTCACATCAGACTTCCGGTGTTCCAGCCCGGTGCTGAACTGGCTGTATGAAGCCTATATCCGGACACAATTAAATAATTTTCACGGCTGTATTCCATCGGACTGTCCCCATCGGGAACGGCTGGGCTATACCGGAGACGGCCAGCTGACGGCAGAAGCCGCCATGCTGACTCTGGATGTCAGAGAAGTCTATCGAAAATGGATGGGGGATATTCTGGACAGCCAGGGAAAGGATTCCGGCCATATTCCTCATACGGCGCCTTTTCTGGGAGGCGGAGGAGGCCCGGGCGGCTGGGGCTGTGCCGTGTATCAGGTTCCCATGGCGTATTATCGGATTTACGGAGATCTGTCTCTGCTGAGGGAAGCCTATCCGGCAATTCTGCGCTGGCTGGATTATATGTACCGGCACTGTGAAAACGGGCTGGTGGTCCGGGAGGAAGCGGGGGGCTGGTGCCTGGGTGAATGGTGCAGGCCCCTGGCCGATCAGGAGCCGGAGATTCCGGTACCCTTTGTGAATACTTATTACTATATCAAAGGCCTGCTGGCAGTCCGGGAGGCTTCTGTTCTTCTGGAGGAGGAGCTGCCAGACTGGGTGGAGGTGCGGGCTGCCGAGAGCCGGAAAGCCATGAAAGCCCGGTATTTCCGGGAGGATACGGAAAGCTTCTGCGAAGGCGCGGGGGCAGCGGATGCCTTTGCGCTGGATCTGGGGATTGGGACAGCAAAGACCAGAGAGCAGCTGATCCGGCGATACCGGGAAAAGGGCTGTCTGGATACCGGGATTTTTGGAACGCCGGTTCTGCTGGAAACGCTGTTCCGGGAAGGAGAAGGAGACCTGGCTTATGCGCTGCTGACGGAAAAAACTGACGCTTCTTATGCCGGGATGATGGAGAGCGGTGCCACGACCCTGTGGGAAACCTGGGATGGAAGGGATTCTCATGATCATCCCATGTTCGGCAGCGTTGTGAAGCTGTTCTTTACGGAAATTCTGGGAATCCGGCAGAAGGAAGGAACGGCAGGATTTACGGAATATCGGATTGAACCGGCTGTTATCCGGAATCTGGACTGGGCAGAGGGATTTCTTACAACCGGGCAGGGGATTCTGAATGTGTCCTGGAAAAAAGGAGCAGATGGAAAAATAGAGACAGAGAGCAGAATTTGTCCCGGAGAGCAGGGACGATCCTTCCGGGGGAGAGGAGAAGAAACGTATGAATGCGGAGTGGAGTGACAGACTGGAGCACTGGATCCGGGTATTGAAAAAGGATTTTTATGAGCCGTTGGGAGAGATTTCCTGGAGTGTTTTTCTGACCAGGGAACAGATTCCGCCGGAAGAGTTGGAAAAGGAGAAATTTGTACCGGTTTCTCCCGGATTTACCTGGGGACATACCTGGGAGTACGGCTGGTTTCACAGCGAAATTCAGCTGCCGGACTGTGCGAAAGGAAAGCGCATTGTCCTGAATCTGGAGCCGGATGGAGAATCAACGCTGTTTGTAAACGGAAAGGCTTTCGGAACCTACCGGGCCAGCTGGGTTTCCTGTCCCCATCAGTTCTATGAGGACAATGTGCTGATCCGCTGCGCCCAGGGCGGAGAAACCTATGATCTGTTGATGGAAACCTATGCGGGACACTATTTCCCCTGCGAACCGGATACGGCAGAAACCGGCCCCATTCTCCCGGAGAGTCCCTACCAGGATCCACTGGAGGAAGGGAAGCGGCGTACCCTGGGAGTCTGCACCTTTGGCATTTTTCAGGAAGAGGCCTATCAGCTCTATATGGATGTGGATACGCTCTGTAAGCTGTACCGGGTTCTGGATCCGTTCTCACTGCGCGCGGTGAGAATCGCAAAGGCGCTGAAGAATTTCACGCTGACGGTGGATTTTGAACAGGAACGGGAAAAACGGGTGCTGTCGTATCAGAAGGCAAGACAGGAACTGAAGGCTGTTCTGGAAGCGGAAAATGGCTCGACGGTTCCGAAAATGTACGCGGTGGGAAATGCCCATATTGATCTTGCCTGGCTGTGGCCTCTGGAGGAGACCCGAAGAAAAACAGCCCGTACCTTTGCAGCCCAGCTTCGTCTGATGGAAGAATATCCGGAGTATCGGTATATTCAAAGCCAGCCGGCAGCCTATGAAATGTGCCGGGAACAGTATCCGGAGTTGTTTGAGAGAATCAGGGAGGCAGTAAAGAAGGGACAGTGGATCGCGGAAGGGGCCATGTGGGCAGAGCCGGATACCAACCTTACCGGAGGTGAATCCCTGATCCGCCAGATTCTGTATGGAAAAAAGTATTACCGTGAAGTCTTCGGAGTGGAAAGCGAACTTCTGTGGCTTCCGGATTCCTTTGGCTATTCGGCTGCGCTGCCGCAGATCCTGAAAGGGTGCGGTGTGCGCTATCTGGTAACACAGAAAATATTTGCCTCCTATAACAATTATGATGAAGAGCGGTTTCCCTATCATTATTTTAACTGGGAAGGAATTGACGGTACCCGGATTACCTCCTTCCTGCCCACAAGCTACCTGTATCAGACACATCCGGAAGAGCTGGTGAATGTATGGAAAAACCGGGTACAGGAGGATCTGGAGGCGTTTCTGCTGCCCTATGGTTATGGGGACGGCGGCGGCGGACCGGCCAGAGATCATCTGGAATATGCAGGGAGACTGAAAAACCTGGAAGGATGTCCCAAGGTTCAGCTGGCGGGACCCAATGAATTTTTCCGGGATATGGAAGAACTCCAGGGACCGCCGGAAAATACCTATGTGGGAGAGCTTTATTTCTGTGCGCATCGGGGAACCTACACGACCCAGGCAAATGTCAAGAAAAACAACCGGGAATGCGAGCTGGCGCTGCGGGAAATGGAGTTCTGGAGCAGTCAGGCCGTTTTGCGGGGAATGCCCTATGACGCAAAACGGGCGGAAAGGCTGTGGAAGACGCTGCTGCTGAATCAGTTCCACGATATTCTTCCGGGTTCTTCCATTGCAAGGGTTTATGAGGAAGCAGAAAAAGAGGTAAGGGAAACCATTCGGGAAGCCCGGGAAATGGAACAGAGCGCTTTGAACTGGCTGGCAGATCCGGAAGAGACAGAAGAAGCAGTGACAGTTCTCAACGCCCTTTCCTTTGAGAGGACAGAGCTGGTCAGCCTGCCGGAGACTTTTGAGCGAGGGGCCAGAACAGCAGAAGGCTGCCCGGTTCCGGTACAGAAAAATGCGCTTGGGGTGCGGGCTCTGGTATCCATGCCGCCCTGCGGCGCTGTGACCCTGTATCCGGAAAAACTGGAAACCTTCAGTGAAAAACAGGGAGCAGTTGTCCGAAGGACCGAAAAGGGACTTTGCATGGAGAACGGAGAAGTAGCGGTGACTCTGAATGGAAAGGGTGAGATTGTCAGCTTTATCCGAAAGTCCACCGGAAAGGAATTTGCTTCCGGCCCCATGAATCGGCTCCATCTGTACAAAGATGTTCCCAGACATTTCGATGCGTGGGATCTGGACTCGAATTATGTGCTGCAGGAAACGGAGGGGGCTTCTGATGTCCGGATGGAGATTCTGACAGAGGGGCTGGAAGCGGCGGTTCGGGTTTCCGGGCGGATTGGTGTTTCGGAGTATTCGCAGGTGATTCGGCTGGCAGCCGATTCCGGGCTTGTGGAAGTGGAAATGGAAATTGAATGGAAAGAGCTTCACCGTCTGCTGAAGACCGCATTCCCCACCGTGATTCATGGGCAGAACGGGATCAATGAGATTCAGTTTGGGTTTGTGGAACGTCCTGCCCATCGGTCGAGACAGTTTGAAAAAGACCGTTTTGAGGTATGCAACCACCGGTACAGTGCTTTCTGTGACGCTGCCAGCGGAGCGGCCGTATTCAATGACTGTAAATACGGAATCAGCATGGAAGAGGGAACCCTTTCCCTGACCCTGCTGCGCGCGGCGGCGGCTCCGGCCATGCGGACAGATAATGGAAAGCATTCTTTCCGCTATGGATTTCTGGCCTGGGAAGGAAGTTTTCTGGAAAACGCCGTTCCGGCACAGGCCTTTGCCTTCAATGTCCGGCCACAGATCCGGACAGGCAGGATCCGGTCCTTCGACGGATGGACCATTGACCGGAGCAATATTCTGCTGGATACGGTGAAACCGGCTGAAGACGGCAGCGGGGATCTGATTTTCCGTTTCTATGAGGCCTGCCGGGCGGATACCACAGCCAGGATTTCCGGGATGGACTGGGCTTTGGGGGCCTGCCTCTGCAACATGCTGGAGGAGCCGGGAGAAGAACTGGCCGTACGGGACGGAGCGCTGACTCTGCATTTTCGGCCTTTTGAAATAAAAACGATCCGCATGAGAAAAGAGAAGAACGGGAAAGAAATTCCCGGTTGGGGGGAAGCAGAATGATTTTTGAAAATATGGACCGCATCGTTTTTGCAGGGGACTCTGTTACGGATATGGAACGGGCCAGACCCCTTGGAGAAGGACTGTTTGATAACCTGGGGAGGAGCTATGTCCGCGTGGTTGACAACATGTTGGGGGCATGGT
>JAXEJQ010000082.1:0-20879 GCA_034101475.1 Candidatus Limivivens sp. | reverse complement strand
AGAAGCCAGAAAAAAAGCGGAAGCAATGCTGGAACTGGTAGGTATTCCGGGCAGCCGTTTCGGAGAATATCCCCATCAGTTTTCCGGAGGTATGAAGCAGAGGGTCATCATTGCCATTGCTCTGGCCTGTAAGCCCAGACTCCTGATTGCGGATGAGCCCACCACAGCATTGGATGTGACCATCCAGGCCCAGATTCTGGAGCTGATCCGGGATCTGCGGGAACGGGATAATGCTTCCATGCTGCTGATCACCCATGATTTGGGTGTAGTGGCCCAGAACTGCGATTATGTGGGGATTATTTATGCAGGGGAGCTGGTGGAATACGGAACGGTCCGGGAGGTATACAAAAATCCGCAGCATCCTTATACCAAGGGACTGCTGGCATCCATTCCGAACCTGGTGACCAATGTCAGACGTCTGCAGGCCATTGACGGCCTGATGCCGGACCCGACCAACCTGCCGAAATACTGTAAATTTGCAGAACGCTGCAAGTATGCCACGGATGAGTGCAGAAAAGGCGTGCCAGAGACCGTAAAACTGGAAGGCACCCATACCGCGCGCTGCATTCTGGTGCAGGGACATTAGGAGGTTCATATGACAGATCAGAAAAAAGAATTGCTCCGTGTAGAAAATCTGAAGAAATATTTCTATACCCCCGGCGGTGTCCTGCACGCAGTGGATGATATTAATTTTACACTGAATACAGGAGAGACTCTGGGAGTGGTAGGGGAGTCAGGCTGTGGAAAATCCACCATGGGCCGGACAATCCTGCGTCTTCATGACCATACAGACGGCAGGGTATATTTTGAGGGAAAGAATATTTTTGAATACAGCAAGCACCAGATGAAGGAACTGCGCAAGGATATGCAGATCATTTTCCAGGATCCTTTCGCAT
Source organism: Candidatus Limivivens sp. (assembly GCA_034101475.1). Classification (GTDB taxonomy): domain Bacteria; phylum Bacillota; class Clostridia; order Lachnospirales; family Lachnospiraceae; genus Limivivens. The sequence goes on along the minus strand of JAXEJQ010000082.1, from coordinate 19,983 downwards.
CCCTGAATCCCAGGGCGACGGTCAGCGAGGCCATCGCGGAACCTCTTCTGGTTCAGAAGCTTTACAGTAAGCGGGACAAAGAGGGGCTGGAGAAGCGGGTCAGCGAGCTGATGGAACTGGTAGGGCTTGCGAAGCGTCTGACCAACTCCTATCCTCACGAGCTGGACGGTGGAAGACGGCAGCGTATCGGCATCGCCCGGGCACTGGCTCTGCGGCCGAAATTTATTGTCTGTGACGAACCTGTATCGGCGCTGGACGTTTCCATTCAGGCTCAGATTTTGAATCTGATGCAGGATCTTCAGGACGAGCTGGGGCTGACCTATATGTTTATTACCCATGACCTGTCGGTGGTAAAGCATTTTTCCAATGATATTCTGGTAATGTATCTGGGACAGATGGTGGAAAAGGCACCGGCAGAGGTACTGTTTCAGAATCCACAGCACCCCTATACCAAGGCTCTGCTGTCAGCAATTCCCATTCCGGATCCGGATTATCCGATCCAGCGGATTCCGCTGAAGGGGGAGATTACCTCGCCCATCGACCCGCCAAAGGGCTGCCGGTTTGCAAAGCGCTGTCCCTATGCGGACGCCAGATGTACCGGACAGGATATTGCCCTTCGGGAAACGGAGCCGGGCCATTTCGTGGCCTGCAGCCATGTGGAATAGCAGATCCAGAGATTCTTATTTCCGCATAAGCGGAGTTAAGATATACCATTTAAAAGGAGGAAAAGAAATGAAAAACGCAGTAGTAAAAGGAATGGTACTGTCAATGGCTTTGGGAATGATTTTCTCAATGTCCTCATTCGCAGAGGATGGCTACAAAGACACACTGGTTTGGGGCCAGGGCGCGGATGTGACTTCCATGGATCCTCATCAGGGAAAGGAAACACCGGCAGTGGAAGTTACCGATCAGATTTTCGACACACTGACCGTGGTGGATGCGGCTACCGGAGAGCTGCAGCCTCTGATTGCAGAATCCTGGGAGCAGACTTCTGACACCAGTTATCGGTTCAAAATCCGTCAGGGCATCAAATTCCATGATGGTTCTGAACTGACCGCAGAGGATGTCAAATTCTCTCTGGAAAGAGCAATTAATTCCGCAGCGGTTTCCTACGTTGTAGACTTTATTGACACTGTGGAAGTTGTGGATGAGTATACCGTAGATGTGAATCTGGATGCTCCCTACGCACCGGCACTGAGAAATCTTTCCGTACCTTTTACCGCCATTGTTCCCAAGGCTGTGGTAGAGGCAGATGAAGAAGCCTTCAAACTGAATCCCATTGGCTGTGGCCCCTACAAATTTGTAGAGTGGAAGCAGGGTGATTCTGTGAAGCTGGAAGCTTTTGAGGATTATTTCGGAGGAGTTGCGGCTACCCCGAACCTGGTTATGAAGGTGATTCCGGAAGCTGCTCAGAGAACGATTGCTCTGGAAACCGGTGAAATCGATCTGGCATACGATATTCTTCCCAATGACCTGGCAAAGGTAGAGGAAAATCCGGATCTGGCTCTGTATGATGCACCGTCTCTGACCTGCTACTATGTTTCTATGAACATGAATAAAGAGCCGTTCAACAATGAAAAAGTAAGAGAAGCCATTAATCTGGCGATTGACAGAGAGCTTCTGGTTGAAACCATTGCCTGCGGCGCAGGACAGTCGGCAGACGCTATCATCGCTCCGGCCGTATATGGTTACTTCTGCCCGGGAACCTATGAGTACAATCCGGAAAAAGCCAGAGAACTTCTGGCTGAGGCTGGTTATGAAAACGGCTTCTCCACCAGTATTTGGGTAAATGACAACCAGACCCGTATCGAAGCATGCCAGGCCATCCAGGCAATGCTGATGGATATCGGAATTGACTGCCAGGTTGAGGTTATGGAATTCGGAAGCTTTATCCAGAGAACCTCTGCAGGAGAGCATGACATGGGTTACTTCGGATGGGTTACCTCCACAACGGATGCAGATTACACCTACTACTCTCTGGAACATTCCAGCCAGCAGGGTGCTGCAGGAAACCGTACCTTTATCGCAGATGACGAAGTGGATGCTCTGATTGAGACCGCACGGACCAATACCGATGAAGAAGTTCGTCTGAACGCTTACGAAGAACTGGCAAAGAAGCTGTTTGAAATCAACAACAATGCACCGATTTACTACAGCAACATCACCGCAGGTTCCAGCAGCAAGGTTGAGAACTTTGTGATGGATCCCATCGGCTACCACAAGCTTGACAAAGTAAAAGTTGCAGAATAAGATAAAGAAGGAAAAAATCATGAGACTGGAAAGAATAACATGGCCAAAGGCCGAACAGTATTTTAAAGAGAGCGATATGGTGCTTCTGCCCATCGGCAGCACCGAGTGTCACGGACGCCATATGCCTCTGGGAACCGATACCCTGATTCCCAACCGGATTCTGGAGCTGCTGGAGGAGAAGAGCGACATTCTCATTGCGCCTACCATTCCTTATGGTGCCTGTGAGAGTCTGGCTCCCTTCCCGGGCACGATCAATATCGGCTCCGATGTGCTGTATGCATATGTGAGCAGAGTGGTACAGGGACTTTATGACCATGGCGCCAGAAAGATTCTGTTTCTGAACGGCCATGGCGGCAACATCAAAACCATTGAGCGGATCGGCATGGAGTTTGAGAAAAAGGGAGCTCTGGTCGTTATGCTGAACTGGTGGCTGATGGCGTGGGATATGAACCCGGCCTGGAAAGGCGGTCACGGCGGCGGAGAGGAAACCGCAGGCATTATGGGTGTGGATCCGTCTCTGATTGATTATGATGAACTGACGGATGAACCTTTGAAAATGAAGGATCTCAATGAGAATCTGGTGGCTACGGGATTCCGTACCGTGAAATTCAAAGGGGTAGAGGTTGAGGTTCTGCGCAGTACGCCCAATGTGACGGACAATGGCTGGATCGGACCGGATCATCCAAAGACCGCCACCATTGAATGGGGACGGGAAATGCTTCAGACAACTGCAGATTACATTGCAGATTTCATTGAGGAATTCAAAAAAGTAGATCTGGAAAAAGTGATCGGATAAGGAAAAAGGACATGGACAAAAAACAGAATCTGAAGATGATTGGAGATATTTCCAACGCCAACGGCGCGCCGGGGTTTGAAGATGAAGTGGTGAAGGTACTTCGGGGGTATGCAGAAGGATTGGGAGAATTAAAAGAAGATTCTCTGCGCAATTTCTATATTTACCGGAAAGAAAACCAGGGCGGCAGGCCGGTGGTGCAGCTGGATGCGCACAGTGATGAAGTGGCTTTTATGGTGCAGGCGATCAAACCGAACGGGACTCTGCAGATCATCCCTCTGGGGGGATGGGTGACCAGCAATATTCCGGCACATAAGGTATGGGTCCGTAATGCGGACGGAGCGTATATTCCGGGGATTACGGCCAGCAAGCCGCCTCATTATATGACAGAGGCAGAGAGAAAAGTGCCTCTGGATATTTCCGGTCTTTCCGTAGATGTGGGAGCTGTGTCCGTGGAAGATGCCATTCAGAATTTCCACATCCGGATCGGTGAGCCCATTGTGCCGGATGTGACCTTCCGGTATGATGAAGCCCATGATCTCATGGTTGGAAAAAGCTTTGACTGCCGTCTGGGCTGTGCTCAGATTCTGGCTGCGCTCAAAGAACTGGAAGGGGAGGAGCTGAAGGTCGATCTGGTAGGCGCCTGTGCTTCCCAGGAGGAAGTGGGGACCAGAGGATCGGTAGTAACCTCCCGGGTGATCCGCCCGGATCTGGCCATCGTCTTTGAAGGCTGTCCGGCGGATGATACCTGTGTGGAGCCTTATCTGGTTCAGACAGCCATTAAGAAGGGACCCATGCTGCGTCATATTGATGCCCGGATGATTACCAATCCCCGGTATCAGCGGTATGCCCTGGATATGGCGGCAAGGAAAGGAATTCCGGTGCAGGATGCGGTCCGGAGTGCAGGCAGCACCAACGGCGCCAGCATCCACCTTTCCGGTGAGGGCGTTCCGACCATTGTCATTGGAATTCCGGTGCGTTATGCCCACACCCATTATGGGATTTCCTCCTATGCGGATTTTGAAAACGGCGTGAAGCTGGCCTGTGAGATTCTCAGGGATATGGATGAAGCAAAAATCAAAAGCTTCTGAAGCTTGGAAAATTTGGTTATGAGTAAAGTGTGAGACGGGCTGTGAAGTTCTCTCACGGAAAAGAAAGAGATACTGCATGTGTTGTGCGGTATCTCTTTTTCATACAGGGAAGGTGCTCTTTTTGGCATTGCGTATGCTGGCAATCAATGGTATACTAATAGGACGAAATTGAAATACTTAGGATAAATCAAAATCTGGAGGAATTACATGAAAACCTATAATCTGCAGGCCTATGACCTGATAAAGCAGGAGTCTATTCCCGATATCCAGTCAGAAGGCTTTCTTTTTAAACATAAAAAATCCGGTGCCCGGATCTGTGTTCTGTCAAACAGTGATGAGAACAAGGTCTTTCACATTGCTTTCCGGACACCTACCCCGGACAGCACCGGCGTGGCCCATATTCTGGAGCACAGCACCCTCTGCGGCAGCCGGAAATTTCCCTCCAAAGATCCCTTTGTGGAGCTGGTGAAGGGCTCGCTGAATACCTTTCTGAATGCCATGACCTATCCCGACAAGACCATGTATCCGGTGGCGAGCTGCAATGACAAGGATTTCGCCAATCTGATGCACGTTTACATGGATGCTGTTTTCTATCCGAATATTTACCGGAAAGAAGAGATTTTCTGCCAGGAGGGCTGGAATTATCATCTGGAGAGTCCGGAGGGGGAACTGACCTACAACGGGGTTGTCTATAATGAAATGAAGGGAGCTTATTCTTCGGCGGAGGATGTGCTGGACCGGGAGATTTTAAGATCTCTTTATCCGGACACTACCTATACCAATGATTCCGGCGGTGATCCGGCCTGCATTCCGGATCTGACCTATGAGAACTTTCTGAATTTCCACAGGACCTATTATCATCCCTCCAACTGCTACATTTACCTGTATGGGAATCTGGATGTGGAGGAGCGGCTGGAATGGCTGGACCGGGAATATCTGTCTGACTTTGAAAAGGCAGAGGTGAATTCCGAAATTGCTCTGCAGAAGCCCTTCACAGAGATGGCGGAGGTTCGCAGAGCCTATTCCATCTCCAACAGTGATTCCCTGGAGCATAATACTTATCTGGCCTGGAATGCCTCCATTTCCACCAGCGCGGATGTCCGGCTGGCCAATGCCTTCGCGGTGATTGAGTATGCCCTGCTCTCTGCGCCGGGGGCTCCTCTGAAACAGGCTCTTCTGGATGCGGGATTCGGAAAGGATATTATGGGTTCCTACGACAGCGGGACCCTGCAGCCTGTTTTTTCTGTGACAGCCAAGTACGCGGATGTCTGCCAGAAGGATGCTTTTGTGGGGAAAATTCAGGAAGTTCTGAAAGAGATTGTGGAAAAAGGTCTGGATGAAAAGGCGATTTTCGCAGGCATCAACTATATGGAATTCCGGTTCCGGGAGGCCGATTTCGGATCCTATCCCAAGGGTCTGATGTATGGCATTGACCTCATGGACAGCTGGCTCTACGATGAGACGGAGCCCTTCGTATATCTGAAGCAGCTGGAAGTCTTTGCATATCTGAAGCAGCAGGTTGGGACAGGCTATTATGAAGGCCTGATTCAGACCTGGCTGATTGACAATCGTCATACCTCACTGGTGGTGATTGAACCGGAGAAAGGACTGTCCGCCAGAATTGAAGAACAGACCCGTCAGGAGCTGGCTGCCTATAAAGCAGGTCTTTCCGGGGAAGAGATTCAGAAGCTGGTGGAAAAGACCGAAAAGCTGCTGGATTTCCAGGAGACGCCCTCCACAAAGGAGGAGCTGGAGGCCATTCCCATGCTGACCAGGGCGGATATCCGCAGAGAGACCTATCCGCTGTTTAATACGGAAAAGCGGGTGGACGACACACTGGTTCTCCATCATGAAGTATTTACAAACGGGATTGCTTATCTGAATCTGATGTTCGATCTGCGTTGTGTTCCGGCAGAGGATGTGCCTTATCTGGGAATACTGAAGGCGGCCCTGGGAATGATGGATACGGAGCATTACACCTATGGAGAACTGTTCAATGAAATCAATCGCTGTACCGGCGGCATTTCCGCGGCTCTGGACAGCTTCGAAAACCGGAAGGAGCCTGGAAAGGGACGAAGCTTCCTGGAAATCCGCGGTAAGGCGCTGTATGACAAGCTGCCATTTGTCTTTGAGATGATTCAGGAAATTCTCTTTACTACAAAGCTTGGGGATGAAAAAAGGCTTCGGGAGATCCTGGCGGAGCAGAAATCCAGACTTCAGATGCGTCTGCCTGCCAACGGCCATGTGACCACGGCAGTCCGTGCCATGGCATATTTTTCAGAAAGCGCGGCCATGAATGACGCGGTCAGCGGTATTACCTACTATAAGCTGATTGAGGATCTGGAGGAGCATTTTGAAGAGCGGAAAGAGGCGCTGATCGGAACGCTGCAGAAGCTGATGGGACTGATTTTCCGGAAGGAAAATCTGATGGTGAGCTATACTTCGGATGCGGCAGGATATCAGGGACTGGAGAAGCTGATCATGGGACTGAAGGAAAAGCTTCCGGAGGGCCAGCTGCCTGCGGAAGAAAAGAGAAAGCCGCTGGGAATCAAAAATGAGGGCTTTCTGACGGCGTCCAAGATTCAGTATGTCTGCCGGGCCGGCAATTTCCGGAAAGCCGGTCTGTCCTATACCGGAGCTCTGCGGATCCTGAAGGTTATTATGAGCTATGAATACCTGTGGACGAATATTCGGGTGAAGGGAGGAGCCTACGGCTGTATGAGCGGCTTTGGTTACGGCGGAAACGGTTATTTTACTTCTTACCGCGATCCGAATCTGGGACAGACGAATCAGGTCTATGAAGGGATTCCGGACTATGTGAGAAACTTTACCGTTGATGAGCGGGATATGACAAAGTACGTCATTGGCACCATCAGTGAGATGGATACGCCGCTGAATCCCAGCGCAGTGGGTTCCAGGTCTCTGACCGCCTGGATGAGCGGCTACACCGAGGCGGATTACCAGAAGGAGCGGGATCAGGTGCTGGATGCGGATCAGGAAAGTATCCGGGCTTTGGCACCCATCGTGGAGGCCATTCTGAAGGAGGGTGCCTTCTGTGTGGTTGGCGGTGAAGAAAAGCTGGAACAGGAGAAAGCGCTTTTTAAGGAATTGAAGCCTCTGATCGGAGGAATGGAGGATATCCATGGAGAATAAACAGTACAAATCCGGGTTTGTGACCCTGATCGGGCGGCCGAATGTGGGAAAATCCACTCTGATGAATCATCTCATTGGTCAGAAGATTGCCATCACCTCCAACAAGCCACAGACCACACGAAACCGGATTCAGACAGTTTACAGCTGTGAACAGGGACAGATTGTTTTCGTGGATACACCGGGGATCCACAAAGCGAAGAACAAGCTGGGCGAATATATGGTGAATGTGGCAGAACGGACCCTTTCCGAGGTGGATGTGATTCTGTGGCTGGTGGAGCCCACCACCTTCATCGGGGCCGGAGAACAGCACATTGCCAGGCAGCTGGAAAAGACGAAAACGCCGGTGATTCTGGTGATCAACAAAATTGACACCGTGAAAAAAGAAGAAATTCTGCTGTTCATCGACGCATACCGGAAAATATATGATTTTGCGGAGATTGTTCCCGTATCTGCCCTGAAGGAGCAGAATCTTCAGGATGTGATCGATATGATCTTCCGGTATCTGCCCTATGGCCCTCAGTTTTATGACGAGGATACCGTTACCGACCAGCCCATGCGCCAGATTACGGCGGAGCTGATCCGGGAGAAGGCCCTGCGCTGTCTGGACGAAGAGATTCCCCATGGCATTGCCGTTTCCATCGAACGGATGCAGGAACGGAAGGGCGGGCAGATGATGGATATCGATGCCACCATTATCTGCGAACGGGATTCCCATAAAGGGATTATCATCGGAAAGGGCGGAGCAATGCTCCGGAAAATCGGCAGCCAGGCCAGGAAAGAAATTGAGAACATGCTGGAGATGCAGGTAAACCTGAAGCTCTGGGTGAAGGTCAAAAAGGACTGGAGGGACAGCGATTTTCTGATCAAGAATTTCGGATACGATAAGAAGGATATATAAATGAGCGATATGCTGACCGTGACCGGGCTGGTACTTTCGGCCATGCCCGTGGGGGATTATGATAAAAGGCTGGTGCTTTTGACAAGGGAACGGGGGAAAATCACAGCCTTCGCCAGGGGAGTCCGAAGACAGAACAGCCCTCTGCTCGCTGCGGCCAGCCCCTTTGCCTTCGGGCAGTTTTCCCTGTTCCCAGGGAGAGACGCCTACCGGCTGGTTCAGGCGGAGATACAGAATTATTTCCGGGAGCTGTCCCAGGATTTTGAAGGCGCCTATTATGGGTTTTATTTTCTGGAATTTGCCGATTATTACACCAGGGAGAACGCGGAGGAATCCCAGATGCTCAAGCTTTTGTACGCTTCCCTGCGGGCACTGACCAGGCCCAGTCTGCCCAGGGTGCTGGTACGGTATGTCTATGAGCTGAAGGCCATGGTGCTGAACGGAGAATATCCGGAGGTATTTCACTGTACCAGGTGCGGCAGAGAAGAGCATCTGGCGGCCTTTGTTCCGGAGGAAAACGGACTGGTCTGCCGGGAGTGCCTGCCGGGGACGCGCAGTCCGGTGAAGCTGGAGGAATCTGCCGTTTACGCTCTGCAGTTTATTGTGTCCACACCCATTGAAAAGCTTTATACTTTTACGGTTTCCAAACCGGTTCTGGAGCAGATTGCCCGGATTATGGAGCGGTTTCGGAAAAAATGGGTGGATCATACCTTCAAATCCCTGGAAATTTTGGAAAGTATTCCGAATTATTAGTTGAAAAGAAGAAGGCAACAAGGTATAATAAATTATTAGTATCGCGAAAACATGTCAGATTCCCGGCTTTTTTCAGCCGGATGAAGAATCTGATATGGCATACAGGAAAAACTGGCAGGAGGCTCTTATGAAAAAGGCGAAAATCCTCTTTGTGACCGCAGCGGTCCTGGGCATGCTGTCCGGATGCGCAAAGTTTGAACCGGACGGAACAGCCATTCTGGCTGAGAAGGAAGGAAACATCACAGCGGTCGTTATGGAGACCCTGGATCAGAGCTATTATGATTCCACGGAACTTCAGAACCTGATTAATCAGGAAGTGGCTGAGTATAATGCATCTTCAGGTGCAGAGAGCATCGTCGTGAAGGAATTTAAAGCGGAGGACCAGACGGTCAGTCTGACCATGGACTACGTCAGTGGCGTAGACTACGCCGCGTTCAACAACGTGACGTTTTTCACAGGGGATGTCCTTGGCGCTTATGATGCCGGCTACGATTTTAAAACGACTTTCCAGTACGTGGAAAAAGGAACTGTCACAAACAGCCATGTTACCAGGGAAGAAGTACTGAACAGCTATAATTACTATACGGTGATTATGGAAGAACCCATGGATCTGCAGGTGGAGGGGAAGATTGTCTATGCCAGCTCCAATGTCCAGATCACCGGGAAAAATACCTGCCGGGTGATGCCTGAGACCACGGTCCGGGCGGAGACGGAGGAGACGGAGCCGGTTACCCTTGAGGACGGGACCGTTGTACTGGCCCCCACCAGTATTACGACTCACGGACGGGATGGGAGCCGTGAGCTTGCCTATATTCTGTATGAATAGTGGTAACTGTTCGGAACAGGCTGTCAGGGCCGTCAGAACAGGATTCAGGAGTGAATTGTGAAAAAAGAAAAAAGGTAGGACGAGAAAATGGAAAAAACAATGGAAAAAATTGTAGCACTTGCCAAATCCAGAGGATTTGTATATCCTGGTTCGGAAATTTACGGCGGTCTGGCCAATACCTGGGATTACGGAAACCTGGGCGTTGAACTGAAAAACAACGTAAAGCAGGCATGGTGGAAAAAATTTGTCATGGAAAATCCCTACAATGTCGGTGTGGACTGCGCGATTCTCATGAATCCCCAGACCTGGGTGGCCTCCGGACATCTGGGTGGTTTTTCAGACCCATTGATGGACTGTAAAGAATGCCACGAGCGTTTCCGCGCGGACAAGCTGATTGAGGATTACTGCGAGGAAAAGGGGATTGAGCTGGAAGGCTCTGTAGATGCATGGTCCCAGGAAAAGATGAAGGAATTCATCGACGAGCATCAGATTCCCTGCCCTACCTGCGGCAAACACAATTTCACCGATATCCGTCAGTTTAACCTGATGTTCAAGACCTTCCAGGGCGTGACTGAGGATGCGAAGAGTACCGTTTATCTGCGTCCGGAGACAGCACAGGGTATTTTCGTAAACTTTAAAAACGTACAGCGGACTTCCCGGAAAAAGATTCCCTTCGGTATCGGCCAGATCGGAAAGTCTTTCCGGAATGAGATTACCCCGGGCAACTTTACCTTCCGTACCAGAGAATTTGAACAGATGGAGCTGGAGTTCTTCTGCGCTCCCGGCACTGACCTGGAGTGGTTTGCATACTGGAAGCAGTACTGCATCGACTTCCTGAAGAATCTGGGCATGAAAGACGATGAGATGCGTGCCCGTGACCATGATCCGGAAGAGCTCTGCTTCTACAGCAAGGCCACCACGGATCTGGAATTCCTCTTCCCCTTCGGCTGGGGCGAGCTGTGGGGTATTGCAGACCGTACCGACTATGACCTGACCCAGCATCAGAATACCTCCGGACAGGACATGAGCTATTTGGATGATGAGAAGAAGGAAAAATACATCCCCTATGTTATCGAGCCGTCTCTGGGAGCAGACCGTGTGGTTCTGGCCTTCCTGTGCAGTGCGTATGATGAAGAAGAGCTGGAGGGCGGCGATATGCGTACCGTTCTGCATTTCCATCCGGCTCTGGCACCTGTAAAGGTTGGTGTGCTGCCGTTGTCCAAGAAGCTGAATGAGGGCGCAGAGAAGGTATATCAGATGCTTTCCAAAAAGTGGAACTGCGAATATGATGACCGCGGAAATATCGGAAAGCGCTACAGAAGACAGGATGAGATCGGAACGCCTTTCTGTGTAACCTATGACTTCGAATCCGAAAATGACGGTGCGGTAACGGTTCGTTTCCGTGACAGCATGGAGCAGGAGCGTATCAGGATCGAGGACCTGGTTGCTTATTTTGAAGAAAAAATGGAATTTTAACCGGATAATCTGCGAAGCAGTGATTCGGTTGTGAACAGGCAGTGAAACGGACTGTGAATGTCTGTTTTACAGGAACCGGGACAGCGGGTGGCTTCGGCAGCCCGCTGTTTTTGTGAAAACAGAGGGATAATTAATGCATTATGTACAAAAATGAAATGCAAAATAGGTATAAAATGCACAAAAATACAAAAAAGGTTGTGCGGGATTTGTTTTTTTGCTATAATGTTTTACAGTGATGCACCGGATCGGTGCAGAAAAGCTAGAATATCTTGTTACAAGAAAGAAGGAGAACATCATGGCAAAGCGCAATATTATCGTAGGACAGTCTGGCGGACCTACCGCTGTTATCAATTCCAGCTTGGCAGGTGTGTATAAGACCGCCAGAGAGAGAGGATTCCATACCGTATATGGGATGCTTCACGGCATTCAGGGACTTCTGGATGAACAGTACGTAGACCTTTCCACTCAGATTCATTCCGATATGGATATAGAGCTGTTAAAGAGAACACCCTCCGCATTCCTGGGTTCCTGCCGTTACAAGCTTCCGGAGATCCATGAGGATATGGAGATTTACGAGAAGATCTTCGCGATTCTGGACAAGCTGGAGATCGAAGTTTTCATCTACATCGGCGGAAACGACTCCATGGATACCATCAAGAAGCTGTCGGATTATGCCATCGTAAAGGGACATTCCCAGAAATTCCTGGGTGTGCCGAAGACCATCGACAATGACCTGGCGCTCACCGACCACACACCCGGTTACGGAAGCGCAGCGAAATACATTGCAGCATCCACCAAAGAGATTATCCGGGACGCTCTGGGCCTGGCTTACAAGAAAGACATGATCACCATCATCGAAGTGATGGGACGAAATGCAGGCTGGCTTACCGGTGCGACTGCTCTGGCGAAGACGGAAGAGTGCGAAGGACCGGATCTGATTTATCTTCCGGAGGTTCCCTTCGATATCGACCGGTTCCGTGACAAGGTAAAAGAGATCCTGAAAGAGAAACAGTCCGTTATCATCGCCGTATCCGAAGGCATTAAGCTTCCGGACGGACGCTACGTGTGTGAGCTGTCCGGCGGCGCGGATTATGTAGATCCCTTCGGACACAAGCAGCTTGCAGGAACTGCCGCTTATCTGGCAAGCTTCCTGGGTGCCGAGATCGGATGCAAGACCAGAGGAATCGAATTCTCTACCTTACAGAGAAGCGCATCTCACATGGCATCCCGTGTGGACATTGATGAAGCATTCATGGTAGGCGGTGCCGCTGTGAAGGCTGCCGACGAAGGCGACACCGGAAAGATGGTGGTTATCGACCGTCTCTCTGACGATCCGTACATGAGTACCGCCGGCATCTACGATGTACACAAGATCGCCAATAACGAAAAAGTGGTTCCGAGAAGCTGGATGAACGAGGATGCCACTTATGTGACCGATGAATTTATCAACTACATCGAGCCGCTGATTCAGGGAGATTATCAGCCATTTATGGTAAATGGACTTCCCCAGCATCTGGTATTGAAACGATAGTCCGGGCGGGATTCAGAAAAGAAATCAAAAGTAATTCAGGAATACCGTTTGATTTGTGTTCTATAAACAGGATTAAGAGAATGGACTGTGTCCGGAAGCGTATAAGCTTCCGGACACAGTTTTTTCGTTCTGTGAAAGGGAGCATTGGCTGCTTGCTCATATTCATTGGCCCCTTGGCTTACCTGCATAACGTTATCATATCATCTTGAATAATCATAAGAAACAGTGTATAATGTCTTCATTCGTAATGGTATGAGCAAGACTTGTGCGGCTGCAGAGTGCCATGGAATTTAGGAACATTTCATGAGTTCCTGTGGTTTTTGAAACTGCAAAATCATTCAAGCGGATCCTCTCATCCGCTTCGAAACGGAGGAGTAAAATGGAAGTACAAGCAGTAATCAATCAGCTTCTGGCCCGTGAAAATCAGATAAAAGATGTCTATTTCGTGGCCTGCGGCGGCTCGCTGGTGGATCTGTACCCTGGTTTTTATTTTATTCAGGCGGAATCCGTCACTATGCACAGTGCATGGCTCACCAGCAAAGAATTTGTCCTGACTCCACCCAGACATCTGGGGACGGAAAGTCTGGTTATCGTCTGCTCCCACAGCGGCGGCACCAGAGAAACTGTAGAAGCAGCTCATCTGGCCAGGGAGAAGGGAGCCGCAGTCGTAACCCTGACACATAAACCGGGTTCGGCCTGCGACGATGCCTCCATGCTGCCCATCGTTTATGACTGGTCCGATGAGACAGATGAAAAGGAGAAGCCCCAGGGAATTGTCCTTCAGATTCTAAATGAACTGATGCATGCTCAGGAACCGGAGTACACACTGTATGAAGCCATGAAGGAAGGCCTGGAAAAGGCAGATTCCATTGTCCGCAAAGCCGTGAAAAAGGTTCGGAACCGTACCTGGCTGTTTGCGGAAAAATACTTTCAGGAACCATTCCTCTATATCATGGGATCCGGCGCTTCCTATTCTCAGGCTTATGGCTTTGCGATTTGTTCTCTGCAGGAGATGCAGTGGATGGATTGCTGCTATGTCCATTCCGGTGAATATTTTCACGGTCCCTTTGAAGTGACGGACGAAGAGCATCTTTACATCCTTCTGATGGGCGCAGGCCCTTCCAGAAAGATGGATGAGCGGGCTTTGGAGTTTCTGAAAAAATATGCAAAGAAGTACGAAGTGATTGATGCCCGGGAACTCGGCATGGAGGAAGTGGATCCTTCTGTTGCCGAATACTTCTGCCCAATGCTGTTCTACGCCATGTCTGTCGCCTATCGGACTGCTTTGCAGGACAAACGGCGCCATCCGCTGGATATGCGGCGTTATATGGGCGTTGTGGAATACTAAAATCTGTATCTGTTCAGTACCCTTACAGATACGATTCGCAAACTGTTCAATTAAAAAACAAATCATAAGGAGGAACCAACAATGAAAAAGAAAACAACAGCAGTCCTTGTAACCCTCACAGCAGCAGCTCTGGTATGCGGAGGCTGGACAAAAGAAGAAGGCGGAAAGGTGGCCGTTGGAACCAATGCGGAATATGCACCTTTCGAATACCTGGATGAAAAAGGCAATGTAACCGGCTTCGATGTGGACCTGATGAACGCCATTGCGGAAAAAGCAGGACTGGAGCTGGAATGGGTGGATATGCCCTTTGATGCGCTGCTGGGCGCTATGGAATCCGGAAATATTGATGTAATTGCGGCGGCTCTTGGCCCCACGGAGGAACGTAAGAAGAGTATTGATTTCTCAGATGTTTATTATACCGGTTCTCAGAGCGTGCTCTGCCTGGAGGGAGCGGATCTGAAGGATTTTGAAGCTGTTTCCGGAAAAACCATTGCAGTTCTGGAGGGATCCCAGAGCGATCTGATTGCTTCCGGTGAAAATACGGATTACGGTGAAGTAAAGGATGCTGAGGTGAAGCGTTTCAAACGTGCGGCTGACGCGATCATGGAGCTGAAAAATGAGGCGGCTGACGCGGTAATCATTGATACGATCATGGCAAATATTTTTGTGGAAGAAGTTGGAGGGCTGGAAGCTCATCAGGTAGAAGGAACAGAAGAGGATACGGTTTTCGGCATTCAGAAAGGAAATACCGAGCTGGCAGAGCTGCTGAATGAAGGACTGAAGGAGTGCAAGGAAGACGGAACCTATGATGAACTTTATGAAAGCTATTTCTCTGACGCGGAAGGAAAAGTAGAATAAGCTGCTTTTGGGAAAGGACGTAAAACATGGGATTTCTTGAAACCTTAGAATTTGTATTTCTGGAAGAGAACCGCTGGATGTACTATGTCAATGGTGTGAAGGTAACCATTATTGTGGCATTTCTTTCAGGAATCCTTGGAATCCTTCTGGGGCTTCTGGCGGCGATCATGAAGCTGACGGCAGAACGGAAGGGGCGAAGAACCCTCTGGTCAGTGATAGCCAACATCTATATCGATATTATCCGTGGGACACCTTCAGTACTCCAGCTGATGATTATTTATTTTGTTGTTTTCCGAAGCAGAATGGGCTATGTGGCAGGTGTGGTCAGTTTCGGAATCAACAGCGGAGCTTATGTGGCGGAAATCATCCGGGCCGGAATCATGGCAGTGGATCAGGGACAGACGGAAGCCGGCCGTTCACTGGGCTTAAGCTACCGGAAAACCATGCAGCTGATTATCATTCCCCAGGCAGTCAAAAATATCCTTCCGGCTTTGGGAAATGAATTTATCCTCCTGATAAAAGAAACCTCCATTCTGGGGTATGTGGGAATTATTGATCTGACCAAGGCGGCCAGCTATATTACCTCCAGAACCTATAAAATGTTTATTCCGCTGATTGCGGCGGCAATCATTTATTATCTGCTGATTAAGCTGCTGTCTGTGGCTCTGGCAGTATTCGAAAGGAGGCTCCGGGAAAGTGATCGACGTTAAAGATTTAAGAAAATCCTTTGGAAAGCTGGATGTGCTGAAGGGAATCAACGCGAAGATTCAAAAGGGAGAATGCGTCTGCGTCATTGGCCCTTCAGGATCCGGAAAAAGTACTTTTCTGCGCTGCCTGAACCTGATGGAGAAGCCCACCGGCGGAACAATTCTTGTGGATGGCCAGGATATTACTGCTCCCAAACTGAATGTGGACAAATATCGGGAAAAGGTGGGTATGGTATTCCAGCATTTCAATCTTTTCCCGCATCTGAGCATTCTGGAAAATGTAACTCTGGCCCCGATTCACACCGGATTGTGCACAAAGGAAGAAGCGGAAAAACGGGCCATGGACCTGCTCAGCCGGGTTGGGGTGGCAGATAAGGCGAAGACCTATCCGGCCATGCTTTCCGGAGGACAAAAGCAGCGGGTGGCCATTGCGAGGGCGCTGGCCATGTCTCCGAAAGTGATGCTTTTTGATGAACCTACTTCGGCACTGGATCCGGAGATGGTAGGCGAGGTTCTGGAAGTGATGCGGGGGCTGGCAAGGGAAGGGATGACCATGGTGGTGGTAACACACGAAATGGGATTCGCAAGAGAGGTCAGCAACCGGGTATTCTTTATTGACGAAGGGGTGATTGCCGAGGAGGGAACACCTGAGGAGATTTTCAATAACCCGAAAAAAGAGCGTTTGAAAGTATTTTTAAGTAAAGTTTTGTGATGCCAGATTGCGGAAGCGCGAAGCCGCAGTATAAAGACAGAGAAAGAAAGCAGGAACGGTCTCCGAATATCCGGAAAGACGGTTCCTGTGTTTTTGTGGTATTTTTCTTAATCTATCTCTTGACGCATTGACGATTTATGGTAAAATAGAAGTGTGCGACCATTGCGCAGACGTGGTAGTTTTATGAGCTTTTTGCTCGTAATTACATAACTGGCGGCTGAATATTTGCGGATTTGTGTACATATTTGCCGCTTCAATAACACATTTTAGGAGGAATTGGTAAAATGGCAAAATGGGTTTACTTGTTCAAAGAAGGAAACGCCAACATGAGAAACCTTCTTGGTGGTAAAGGTGCCAACCTGGCAGAAATGACCAACTTAGGCATGCCGATCCCACAGGGTTTCACCGTAACAACAGAAGCTTGTACTGATTATTACAACA
The DNA here is from genome assembly GCA_034101475.1 of Candidatus Limivivens sp. Lineage (GTDB taxonomy): Bacteria > Bacillota > Clostridia > Lachnospirales > Lachnospiraceae > Limivivens. The sequence continues at coordinate 3,149 of JAXEJQ010000082.1, read as the reverse complement.
GTGGCAAGAAAATCACAGAAGAGATTCAGGGCCAGATTTTTGAAGCTCTGGCTTGGCTGGAAGAAGAAAACGGCAAAAAGTTCGGCGATACCGAAAATCCTCTTCTGGTATCTGTTCGTTCCGGTGCGAGAGCATCCATGCCTGGTATGATGGATACCATTCTGAACCTTGGTCTGAACGATATTTCCGTAGAAGGCTTTGCTAAAAAGACCGGTAATCCGAGATTCGCATATGATTCTTACAGAAGATTCATTCAGATGTTCTCAGATGTTGTTATGGAAGTTCCGAAGTCCTTCTTCGAGAAAATCATCGATGAGATGAAAGAAGAAAAAGGCGTTCACTATGATACCGAACTGACCGCTGACGACCTGAAAGAGCTGATTGTTAAATTCAAAGCTGTTTATAAAGAAGCAAAATTCGAAGATTTCCCGCAGGATCCGAAGGTCCAGCTGATGGAAGCCGTAAAGGCAGTATTCCGTTCCTGGGACAACCCGCGTGCCATCGTTTACCGTCGTATGAATGATATCCCGGGCGACTGGGGAACCGCTGTAAACGTACAGACCATGGTATTTGGTAACATGGGCGATACCTCAGGTACCGGTGTTGCATTTACCCGTAACCCGTCTACCGGTGCAAAGGGCATCTATGGTGAATACCTGATCAATGCTCAGGGTGAAGACGTTGTTGCCGGTGTACGTACTCCGCAGCCGATCACCAAACTGGAAGAGGATCTGCCGGAATGCTATCAGCAGTTTATGAAACTGGCTATGAACCTGGAGAACCATTACCGCGATATGCAGGATATGGAGTTCACCATTCAGGAAGGCAAGCTGTTCTTCCTGCAGACACGTAACGGAAAGAGAACGGCTCAGGCAGCTATCCAGATCGCATGTGACCTGGTTGACGAAGGAAAGATTACTCCGGAAGAAGCTGTTTGCCGTATCGAAGCAAAATCTCTGGATCAGCTGCTTCATCCGACCTTCAATGCTGAGGCACTGAAGAAGGGAGAAGTGATCGGTTCCGCTCTGCCGGCATCTCCGGGAGCTGCAGCAGGTAAGGTTTACTTTACTGCTGAGGAAGCTAAAGCTGCTCATGAAAAAGGAGAAAGAGTTGTTCTGGTTCGTCTGGAGACCTCTCCGGAAGACATCGAAGGTATGCATGCAGCAGAAGGTATCCTGACCGTTCGCGGTGGTATGACCTCTCATGCAGCCGTTGTTGCCCGTGGTATGGGTACCTGCTGTGTATCCGGATGCGGCGAAATCAAGATCAACGAAGAAGCAAAAGTATTTGAACTGGGCGGATACACCTTCCATGAAGGAGATTACATCTCTCTGGATGGCACCACCGGTAAGATTTATAAAGGCGACATCAAGACAGAGGAAGCATCTGTAGGCGGAAACTTCGGCCGTATTATGAGATGGGCTGATCAGTTCCGGAAACTGCAGGTTCGTACCAATGCCGATACTCCGGCAGATACTGAAAACGCTGTAAAACTGGGCGCAGAAGGTATCGGTCTGTGCCGTACCGAGCATATGTTCTTCGAGCCGGATCGTATTCCGAAGATCCGTAAGATGATCCTGTCCGACACAGTAGAAGCCAGAGAAGCAGCTCTGAACGAACTGATTCCGTTCCAGAAGGGCGATTTCAAGGCAATGTACAAAGCTCTGAAGGGCCGTCCCATGACCGTTCGTTATCTGGATCCGCCTCTGCATGAGTTCGTTCCGACTGATCCGGAAGACATCAAGGCACTGGCAGATGATATGGGTCTGACACCGGAGCAGGTTCAGGCAAAATGTGATGAACTTCATGAGTTCAACCCGATGATGGGTCATCGTGGATGCCGTCTGGCAGTTACCTATCCGGAAATCGCCAAGATGCAGACCAGAGCCGTTATTGAGGCAGCTATTGAAGTAAAAGAAGAGATGGGTTATGATATCGTTCCGGAAATCATGATCCCGCTGGTTGGCGAGAAGAAAGAGCTGAAATTCGTGAAGGATGTAGTCGTAGCTACCGCTGAGGAAGTTATGAAAGAAAAAGGCGCTTACATCAACTATCATGTAGGTACCATGATCGAAATCCCGCGTGCAGCCCTGACTGCTGATCAGATCGCTGAAGAAGCAGAGTTCTTCTCCTTTGGTACCAACGACCTGACTCAGATGACCTTCGGCTTCTCCCGTGATGACGCAGGCAAGTTCCTGGGCTCCTACTATTCAGAGAAGATCTACGAAGCAGATCCGTTTGCAAAACTGGATCAGACTGGTGTTGGTCAGCTTGTTCAGATGGCAGCAGAAAAAGGACGCGCAACCCGTCCGAACCTGAAACTGGGTATCTGCGGCGAGCACGGCGGTGACCCGTCTTCCGTAGAGTTCTGCCACAAAGTAGGCCTGAACTATGTATCCTGCTCACCGTTCCGCGTGCCCATCGCAAGACTGGCAGCAGCGCAGGCAGCACTTAACAATCCGCAGAAATAATCAGCGATTTGTCATTTCGCAAAGATCATCAGCGTCTTTTTCGCAAAAGGATGATTCATAACTGAAATACAGAATAGACCTTGGGAGAGAAATCTCCTGGGGTCTATTTTTGTATGCCCGGACAGTCTCTGTGGGGTGAAAAAACAGTTGACAAAACGAAAAAATAAGTATATAATTCCCATATAGTTCATAGGAAATAAAACAGAAGGAAAAGGAGCGATCAATATGGGAGCAATTTATAAAGGAGCTTTAGGACTGATTGGAAATACACCCCTTGTGGAAGTGACGAATCTGGAGAAGGCTGAGGGATTGAAGGCCAGACTGCTGGTGAAGCTGGAGTATCTGAATCCGGCCGGAAGTGTGAAGGATCGGATTGCAAAGGCGATGATTGAGGATGCGGAGGAGAAGGGACTGCTGACGCCGGATTCAGTGATTATTGAGCCGACCAGCGGGAATACCGGAATCGGTCTGGCATCCATTGCTGCGGCCAAGGGCTACCGCATGATTCTGACCATGCCGGAGACCATGAGCGTGGAGCGGCGGAATATGCTGAAGGCTTATGGCGCGGAGCTGGTTCTGACAGACGGAACCAAGGGCATGAAAGGAGCTATTGCCAAAGCAGAGGAGCTGGCTGCGGAGATTCCGGGCAGCTTTATTCCCGGACAGTTTACCAATCCG
>JAXEJQ010000081.1:0-2181 GCA_034101475.1 Candidatus Limivivens sp. | reverse complement strand
GTGCTTCGCACTCCCACAATCCTGCCCAATATTCGGATATCGTGGGACATTCGTCCCACTTTTATCCTCATATTGGGGCGGGTCAATCAGTCATAAAACCACTTATGCGCAAGCGCACCGTGGTTTATGACTTTTGACCCTGGCATCTTCAAATAGAAAAATAAAAAGGTGTCAGGCAGCGCAGCACTGAACACGGGAGGTTTTGATATGGAACAGTACAAACAGGAATTTATTGAATTTATGGTAGACTGCCAGGTATTGAAATTCGGCGATTTTGTTACGAAGAGCGGACGTAAGACACCCTTTTTTGTAAATACCGGGTTTTACCGTACCGGAACCCAGCTTCGCAGACTGGGAGAATACTATGCGAGAGCCATCAACGACAAATTCGGTTTTGATTTTGACGTTCTTTTTGGACCGGCTTACAAGGGGATTCCCCTGACGGTAGCCACCACCATGGCCATCAGCGAGTTTTATGACCGGGATATCCGCTACTGCTCGAACCGGAAAGAGGTCAAGGATCACGGCGATAAGGGGATCCTGCTGGGAAGCCCCATTACGGATGGTGATCGGATTGTGATTATCGAGGATGTGACCACTGCAGGCACCTCCATTCAGGAGACCCTTCCGATTATCCGGGCGCAGGGAGATGTGAAACCGCTGGGGCTGGTGGTATCCGTGGACCGCATGGAGAGAGGCCAGGGGACCAAGAGCGCACTGAAGGAGATTTCCGAGACTTATGGTCTGGAAACCACTGCCATTGTCACCATGGCAGAGGTTGTGGAGCATCTTTACAACCGGGAGTATCGGGGAAAGGTGATCATTGACGACCGGATCAAGGCGGCGATTGACGCATATTACGAGCAGTACGGGGCAGAATAATTTCGAAAAGGAGGCTTGCCATGAACGAGAAATTATATAAAACAATGGAGCATGCAGGTGTTACCGGAATTGTCACAGGAATTGTCCTGGCAGTGATTGGAGCTGCCAGCAGCGTGCTGCTGATTGTCTATGGGGCAAAGCTCCTGAAAGAGAAAAAGAATGTTTTGATCTGATTATGAAAAAGAAAACGAAAAAACGAATCAGGGCAGCAGGAACAGTACTGTTTCTGCTGTACCTGCTTGCTTTGGGATATTTCCTGTTTTTCGCGGAAGAATACGGGCGGGCGGACGCGGGACGCGCATACAGTTACAACCTGGAGCCTTTCCGGGAGATTCGGAGATTCTGGGATAACAGGGAGATTTTGGGAACTTTTGCGGTCTTTACCAACCTGGCGGGCAACATCCTGGGATTCCTTCCTTTTGGAGCCATTCTTCCGGTGATCAGTCGTTCTGCCAGGGGGATCATTCGGATTACGCTGTTAAGCCTGGAGTTTAGCTTTCTGATGGAATGCTTTCAGCTGATTTTCAGGGTGGGCAGCTTTGATGTTGACGATTTGATTTTGAATACCCTGGGGGGAATACTGGGATATTTTCTTTTTTTCATATGCGATAAAATAAGGAGAAAGCTCTATGGCTAAGAAAAAAACCTATACCTTTTCCGAAAACCGTCAGGCGAAAAGCGGGATCACGTCCATGGTGCTGGGGGTTCTGGCTCTGCTGATCCTTCTGGTCATGGCATGGATCGCCTGGTATGAACGGGGAAACGGCGGTATGTACATCGGGGCCTTCGGCTTCACTTCTCTTGTGATGTCCTTTTCCGGCATGATTGTGGGGCTGCTGAGCTTCCGGGAGAAGCACGTACATCATACTTTTTCCAAAGCCGGATCGATTCTGAATGCGGTGGTTCTGGTATTCTGGATTTTTGTGATCCTGCTGGGGGTATCGTAACAAAACAGAAAAAGCAGATAACAAAAGAAAGAATGGAACAAGGAGGAGAAGTTTGCATGGAACAGATTTATAATCCCTATCTTCCACTGAATGAATACGTACCGGATGGAGAACCTCATGTGTTTGAAGGCAGGGTTTATCTTTACGGATCCCACGATGTGGCCGGAGGAACGGCTTACTGTGAGGGACACTATGTGGGCTGGTCGGCTCCGGTGGAGAATCTGAAGGACTGGCGCTGGGAAGGCGTGATCTATCGCCGGGATCAGGATCCCTCCAATGCAGATGATACGCTGCAGCTCTGGGCTCCGGACGTTACCAGAGGACCGGATGGGAAATATTACTTATATTATTG
>JAXEJQ010000080.1:0-59868 GCA_034101475.1 Candidatus Limivivens sp. | reverse complement strand
CATGCCAAGAACACGACCGCGGCGCTTATTCAGATCACCCATAACATCACCGGTGTACTTGTCGGCAACAGTAACCTTCAGGGAGGAAATCGGCTCCAGCAGAACAGGTGAAGCATCCATGAAGCCCTTCTTGAAGGCCTGGATCGCTGCTGTCTTGAATGCCATTTCGGAGGAGTCTACCGGATGATAGGATCCATCGTAGAGAACGGCCTTTACGCCCACAACCGGATAGGCTGCCAGGGGGCCCTTCTGAACGGATTCCTGAATACCCTTTTCCACTGCCGGGAAATAATTCTTGGGAACAGCGCCGCCTACTACTTCCTGACTGAACTCATAGGGAGTCTCCAGATCGCCGGAGGGCTCAAAGCGCATCTTTACATGACCGTACTGGCCATGGCCGCCGGACTGTTTCTTATATTTTGCTTCCACATCGGATTTCTTCCGGATAGTTTCCCGGAAAGCCACCTGCGGTTTTTCAAGAACGATATCTACTTTATATTTTGCCTGCAGCTTGCTCGCAATGACATCCAGATGCTGATCGCCCATGCCGTAAAGCAGTGTCTGGCGGTTCTCTGCGTCATTCACCACTTTCATGGTCAGGTCTTCATGGGACATCTTCTGAAGAGCCTGGGAAACCTTATCTTCCTCACCTTTGACTTTGGCCGTATATTTCTTATATGTATACGGAGTGGAAACGTCGATCTTCGCATACTGGATCGGATGAGACTTCAGGGACAGGGTATTCCCTGTACGTGCATGGCTCAGCTTTCCGATGGCGCCGATATCGCCTGCATGGAGCTCCGGTACCTCGATGGGCTTGCTGCCTTCAAAAACATACAGCTTACTGATGCGCTCTTCCACGTCTTTATCGATGTTGTAAAGACTGTCATCATTCTTGATCACGCCTGAGCAGACCTTGATCAGAGAATATTTTCCAATAAACGGATCCACGATGGTCTTGAAAATCTGAGCGGATTTGGCCTTGGAGAAGTCATAATCTGCCTCAAATACTTCGTTGGTCTTTGTATCAATGCCGGCTTTCTTTCTCTTGTCCGGGCTCGGGAAATACTGCACAATATCATCCAGCAGATTTGCGGCACCCTTCAGCTGTACGCTGGATCCAAGGGTTACCGGAACCATGCTGCAGTCGCCAACATTGGCCGTCAGAGCCATGAGGATCTCGGGAATGGAAAACTCATCTCCGCCGAAGTAACGATCCATAAACTCTTCACTGGTCTCTGCCACGGACTCCAGAAGAATCTCACGGTATTTCTCCAGATATTCCATACAGTAATCCGGAATGTCACACTCCACCTTCTGGCCTTTTCCAATCCAGCGGCGTCCTTCCTGTTTTACAATGTTTGCATAGCCCACAAACTCCTCGTTCTCACGGATCGGCAGATGAATGGGCGCAATTTTCTTCCCGTAAAGGTCTGTCAGTTCTTCCACTACCTTACGGAAGCTGGCATTATCCACATCCATATCCGATACATAAATCATGCGGGGCAGCTTGTACTTTTCACAGAGCTCCCATGCCTTCTGGGTTCCTACTTCCACGCCGTTCTTACCGGATACCACGATCACGGCCGCGTCAGCTGCTGCTGCCGCTTCTTCCGCTTCACCGACAAAATCAAAATAACCCGGCGTATCCAGAACATTCACCTTCACATCATTCCAGATGATCGGGACCATGGTGGTGCTGATTGAAAACTTTCTCTTGATTTCCTCTTTATCATAATCACTGATGGTCGTTCCATCGGCTATGTTTCCTAATCTGCTGGTGATTCCGCCAAGATATGCCATCGCTTCCACAAGACTGGTCTTGCCTGCGCCGCCGTGTCCAAGGATCACGACATTTCGAATTCTGTCCGTTGTGTAAACTTTCATAGGATATTCCTCCAATACTAGTTATTATAAATTGCCCATGGATATATTTTACTAAAAGTCAATGAAAATTTCAACCTTTTTATTCATAATTAACAAAGTTCTTCAAAGGCACCCGGATTGTCGCACTTTAAAGTGCCGAAGTGTTGACTTTTTCCACTGCAGAGAGTAAAATGGAGCAGAATGATACTACGAAAAAAGAGGTTAAAACCATGATTATTGTAATGAAACCCCATGCTTCCCAGTCCTCCATCGACAATGTGGTGGAGATGATCAAAAGCAGCGGCCTCCAGCCCCATCTTTCCCAGGGCGAGGAAGTCACGATTATTGGTATTGTAGGCGACAAATCCAAACTGTCCAACCGAAACCTGGAGATTGCTCCGGAAGTTGACAAGATTGTACAGGTAACCGAAAGCTATAAATTGACCAATAAAAAATTTCACCCCTATCCTTCCGTGATCCCTGTGGGGAAAACCGAGATCGGCCCCTACAATCTGACTATCATGGCAGGTCCCTGCGCCATTGAGTCCGAAGAACAGCTTCTGACCATTGCCCACGCCGTAAAAAAATCCGGCGCTACCATGCTCCGGGGCGGAGCCTACAAGCCCCGCACCTCCCCCTACTCCTTCCAGGGCCTGGAGGAAGAGGGCCTGCGCTATATGAAAAAGGCCAAGGAGGAAACGGGCCTGGCGACCATCTGTGAAGTCATCAGTGAAGAATCCATCAACGCCGCGGTAAAATACGTGGACATGGTACAGATCGGCGCCCGGAACATGCAGAATTTCCAGCTTCTGCGGGAGGTTGGCCGTTCCGGCCTTCCGGTTCTGCTGAAGCGCGGCATGGCTGCCACCATTGACGAATGGCTGAACGCCGCAGAATATATCATGGCAGAGGGCAACCACAATATCGTCCTCTGTGAGCGGGGCATCCGCACCTATGAGACAGCTACCAGAAATACCCTGGATATCAGTGCTGTCCCGGTATTGAAGGCAAAGACCCACCTTCCGGTGATTGTGGATCCCAGCCACGCCACAGGCGTCCGAGCTTACGTAAAGCCCCTGGCCAAATGCGCCATTGCCGCCGGAGCCGACGGTCTGATGGTGGAGGTTCACAACAATCCTTCCTGCGCCCTTTCCGACGGTCCCCAGTCCCTGACCTGTGACCAGTTCGATGAGCTCTGTCAGGAGCTTGAGGCCTATGCCCAGCTGGAAAGAAGGACGTTCCGATGAGCGGCTTACGCGTTGGCTTTGTAGGCCTGGGCCTCATCGGCGGGTCCATTGCCAGAGCCCTGAAATATTACTATCCGGATACCCGGATCCTTGCCCACACCCGCAGCAGCCAGACGCTGGATTACGCCCTGAAGGAAGGGATCATTGACGAGGCCTGTGAGGTCGGCCCTTCTTTCTCGGAATGTGACTATATTTTTCTCTGCGCTCCGGTGGAAAGCAATCTTTCCTATCTGCCCGCATTAAAGCCTTACCTGAAGGAAGATGCCATTCTCACCGATGCCGGCAGTACCAAATCCGACATTCAGGAAAAGGTTCTGGAATATGGCCTGGAATCCTGGTTTATCGGCGGCCATCCCATGGCCGGTTCGGAAAAAAGCGGTATTCAGAATTCCAAACGGATCCTTCTGGAAAATGCCTACTATGTTCTGACTCCGGCTCCCGGCGTATCCCCGGAAAAGGTGGCGCGCTACGAAGGGCTGGTGCGTTCGCTGAAAGCTCTTCCCATGGTACTGACCTGTCAGGAGCATGACTATGCAGCTGCGGGCATCAGCCATCTGCCCCACATTATCGCAGCCTCCCTGGTAAACCTGGTGCGGGATTCCGACTCGGAAAAACAGACCATGAAAACCCTGGCTGCCGGCGGTTTTAAGGATATTACCCGGATCGCTTCCTCCTCTCCGGAGATGTGGGAGCAGATCTGTGCCACCAACCGGGAAAACATTATGGATATCCTGGATGATTACATCAACAGTCTGATTGAGACGAAAATCGCCCTGGCAGAACATGATGACGAGGCCATTCACCGTCTTTTTACCCGGTCCAGAGAATACCGGAATTCCATTCCGGACGGCGCCAAAGGGCCTCTGCCCAAGGTATGGAGCCTGTACTGCGATATGGTGGACGAGGCCGGTGGAATTGCCGCTCTGGCTACCATTTTGGCCACCAACGGCATCAGCATTAAAAATATCGGAATCGTCCACAACCGCCAGTTTGAGGAAGCAGTGCTTTATGTTGAATTTTACGAGGAAAACGCTCTGAAAAAGGCTGTGGAGCTGCTTCGGAAATACCGCTACGTCATTTATGAACGCTGAGTCCGATACGTCAATGAACGAAAAGGAGCATTTCATGAAATTTACAAAATCCTCCCCTTTAAAAGGAGAAGTAACCATTCCCGGTGATAAATCCATTTCCCACCGGGCCGTTATGTTCGGGGCTCTTTCCGAAGGGCTCACGGAAGTGACCAATTTTTTACGGGGCGCTGACTGTCTCTCCACCATCAGCTGCTTCCGGCAGATGGGGATTCCCATTGAAGATCAGGGAAATGCCATTCTGATCCGCGGAAGAGGGCTCCACGGCCTTACTGCCCCCCGGGACACCCTGGATACCGGCAACAGCGGTACCACCACCCGTCTGATTTCCGGGATTCTGGCCGGCCAACATTTTACCAGTGTTCTGAACGGAGATGCTTCCATCCAGAAGCGCCCCATGAAACGCGTGATTATTCCCCTCTCCATGATGGGGGCCGACATCACAAGCCTGCGGGGAAATGACTGTGCGCCCCTTCAGATTACCGGCGCCCCGCTGACAGGCATCCACTACCAGTCTCCGGTGGCTTCCGCCCAGGTGAAATCTGCCGTTCTGCTGGCAGGCCTTTACGCGGAAGGGGAAACCAGCGTCACGGAGCCTGCCCTTTCCCGCAATCATACAGAAATCATGCTTCGGCAGTTCGGCGCGGAGGTCCGCACAGACGGTCTCACAGCCTCCATTTGTCCCAATCCTCATCTTACAGGACAGAAAATCCAGGTTCCCGGCGATATTTCCTCTGCTGCCTACTTTATTGCGGCCGCGCTGATTGTCCCCGGATCCGAAGTGCTGATCCGAAATGTGGGCATCAATCCCACCCGTGACGGCATCCTTCAGGTCTGCCGGGAAATGGGTGCTGATATCACGATTCTGAACAAAAAAGAAGGCCAGGGCGAACCGGCCTGTGACCTTCTTGTAAAATATTCAGATTTAAAAGGGGTCTCCATCGGCGGCGCCCGGATCCCCACCCTTATCGATGAGCTGCCCGTCATTGCAGTGCTCTCCTGCTTCGCCTCCGGAAGAACGATCATCCGGGATGCGCAGGAGCTGAAAGTCAAAGAATCCAACCGCATCGATACTGTAGTGGAGAACTTAAAAGCCATGGGCGCGGACATCCAGGCTACCGAAGACGGTATGATTATTGAAGGAGGCCGTCCTCTCCACGGCGCTGTCATCGACAGCCATCTGGATCACCGGATCGCCATGTCCTTTGCAGTAGCAGCCCTGGCAGCAGATCACGAAACAGAAATCCGGGATGCCGAATGTGTCCGGATCAGTTATCCCGGGTTCTACCGGGATCTGGCCGGTCTGCAGCAGGATCGCTGTTCATCAGGATTCTGAGAGCTCCCGAATCCGGTTAAAGTATGCGTAAATCTCCGGTCTGCTGTTTTTCAGCGACATGGGTTTCCCTTCGGTGTTCAGGAAGCAGTGCTTTGTTCTGCCCTGGCACCGGAGAATCCCGGTCTCCTGATCCTTCACATCATACGAAATCTCCAGCACGATCCCGTTAAACTTCTCAATCTTTGGCTGAATCACCACGGTGTCTCCAAAACGCACCATGGAACGGTATGCTGCGTGGGCTTCCACCACCGGAATGATCACACCCTTTTCTTCCATCTCCTCATAGCGAAACCCCGTGCGTTCCATCATGTCAATCCGCGCTTCCTCAAACCAGCGGATATAATTGGAATGGTGCACGATCTTCATCTGATCCGTTTCATAATACTGAACCTTATGTAAATAGGCTGCTGTCATAGAATCCCTCTTTTTCCTTTACTTCATATTCTCTACGATCTTGGCGTTGGGATAGATCCGCTCCATCCGTTCATCGGGAAAATGACTGTCCAGAAACTGGTTCAGTTCCTGATACTGTATTTCCGCTTCTTCGAAGGTTTTCGTATTTCTCTGGGTATAACGGATCAGAGCCAGCGAAGAAACAGCCACATTCCATACCATAAAGACAATCAGCACCCAGGCCAGCAGTTTGCCGATTTTCTCCGGTATTTTTTCAATCATCCCGGACAGGAACGGATAGACAATCCGAAACCAGACCACCGCGGCGATCCCCCAGAAAAAGCAGAACAGCAGATTGATTCTGCCTCCCAGATTAAAGGCGAAACCGTTGTAATCCCAGAAAATCGTGCCGAAAACCAGCTCGGTAAAAACGCTGCATATGTATTCAAAAATGCCGCCAAGCAATGTTCCTGCCACAAACATGTAGCTGTCACTTTTGTCCTTATAGCGATACAGAATCCAGGTCAGGAGCATACAGCCAAGTCCCCATACAATGCTGAAGGGTCCATAGACCACGCTGCTTCTGCTCATCAGCTTTTTCGCGGTTATCAGGCAGAAAATGGTCTCGGTGATATCTCCCAGAAACGCCCCCAGGAAAAACAAATACACCAGCTTGTAAAAGCTGCAGCCCTCCGCGAATACTCCGGACTTCTCCTTTCCGGCAACGGCTTTCCCGGCAATCTTCTCCGGTTCCAGATTCGGAAAGGCCCGTTCCATCCTGCGCTGAATATGCCTGGTAATGGAATTCTCCAGAAGCTTGGAAACCGCCTTGATATTTTCTGTCAAATCGGAAACCGGCTGAAGCTTCTTCTGCATTCCGCGGATCGCAAGGGTGGTGCCCAGAACATCCGCCGCCAGAATTCCAAGAGCCACCCAGGCCAGAATCACCCGAATGGGATCCGGCATCAGACCGATCACATCTTTCAGGAACGGATTCACAAAATAAACCAGAAGAATGGCAAAAGCACCCCAGATTGCAGAAAATTTCAGGCAGGTATAGCCGTCAAAGTTAAATTTTTCATTGGAATAGTCCCACCATTTCCGATGAAAAATCTTTTCCAGCAGCGCTCCGGTAAAAAATTCCACCAGAGATGCCAGCAGACCTCCGAACACAAACAGAACCAGCAGATGCCCCTTCAGCTCTGTCAGGAAAACGGCAAACAGAACCGCTCCCGTGCCGTAAATCGGACACACAGGCGCAGCGACAAAGCCGCGGTTGACAAATTTTCGTTTCTGTACGGCAGCCGCGCAGACCTCCGCACACCATCCTGCAAAAGAGTAAATCAGAAAAAACCAGACCAGCTCATAAAATGTATAGTCCATAACCGTTCCTTTCTTTCGACATTATTCTGCCCTATTTACTCTATCACATTCCCAATCGAAATACAATGCCATTCGTGTGGGCTACACCAGCTCCAGCCGCATCAGAATCAATTCCTGCCATTCCCCGCTGCGGGTACAAAATCCCCTGGGATTCCGCCCATATTCCACAAATCCCACACTTTTGTAGAGGGCTGCCGCATTCCTGTTTGTACTGACCACATCCAGCTCCAGCTGGAGATACCCTGCCTTTCTGGCACATTCGATGCAGGCCTCTGTCAATGCCCGGCCAATGCCTCTTCCCCAGAAGCTTTTTTCGATGCTGACACCGAACTCTGCCCGATGCTTTACTTTCAAATTCTTGCCAACAGGTCCAATCCCCGCCGTTCCTGCAAGCCTGCCCTCCAGGAATGCGCAGATCTCCACAGCGTTCTCACTCTCTTTCTGATCCAGGAGGAACTGACCTTCCTGGGAAATATCGAAGCTGTTCTCTTCCGGATAGCTCAGCAGATTCTCCGTCTCTCCATGGGTAAGCTGAAAGCATCGATACACTGCCTCTGCGTCCGAATCTTCCCCATTTCTCAACAGACACTCTGTACCGTCTTTCAAAATGACTGTTTTTCTGTATTCCATTTCAAAATCAACTCCTTCTGATTACCGGCCCTGTCCGCATCCTCCTTTTTACAGAATCAGCATTGCATCCCCAAAGGAGAAAAACCGGTACTTCATCTCCACAGCCTCCTGATAGGCTGCCATAATCTTTTCTTTCCCCGCCAGGGCCGACACCAGCATCACCAGCGTGGACTCCGGCAGATGAAAATTCGTAATCAGCCGGTCAATCATTTTAAACTGATATCCCGGATAGATGAAGATATCCGTCCAGCCGCTGCCGGCTTTCAGGATCCCATCCTCCCCTGTAGCGGACTCCAGAGTCCGGCAGCTGGTGGTCCCCACTGCGACAATCTTTCCGCCCTGTTTCTTCGTCTCGTTAATCAGGGCTGCCTGATCTTCTTCCACAATATAGAATTCGGAATGCATATGATGGTCCGTCACATCCTCCACCTTCACCGGCCGGAAGGTCCCCAGGCCCACATGGAGGGTCACATGAGCGATCTTCACGCCCTTTTCCCGGATCTGCTCCAGCAGCTCCGGAGTGAAATGAAGTCCTGCCGTGGGAGCCGCCGCAGAACCGTCATGTCTGGCATAGACCGTCTGATAACGGTTTTTGTCCTGGAGCTGATGATGGATATAGGGCGGAAGGGGCATCTGTCCCAGCTGATCCAGAATTTCCTCGAAAATCCCTTCATAGGAAAACCGAATCAGACGATTCCCTTCTTCTACAATATCTACTACCTCTCCGGTCAGAAGGCCTTCACCAAAGGAAATCCTGGTGCCGATTTTGCATTTTTTCCCTGGCTTCACCAGTGTCTCCCAGATATTATCCTCTTTCCGCTTCAGAAGCAGAACCTCGATCTTTGCGTTGGTTCCTTCCCTGCTTCCGAACAGTCGGGCCGGAATAACCTTTGTATTGTTGACTACCAGACAGTCCCCGGGATTCAGATACTCAATCACATCCCGGAAAATCCGGTGTTCCCGTTTCCCGGTTTCCCGGTCCAGCACCAGAAGTCTGGAACCGGAACGGTCCTCCAGAGGATCCTGTGCAATGAGTTCTTCCGGCAGATCATAATAAAAATCAGATGTTTTCATCCCCTGTGTTCCTTTCAATAAAACGTTTTGTTCTCCCAGAGAAGCGTCTTTTTTCCCTTCTGGCTTTCAATCAGGGCCACTCCGCAGTTTTTCGGAACACCTCCGTTCCAGTAATCCGAACGCGGTGCGTTCCGCAGGCTGTTCAGAAGCCCCCGCATGGCACAGCCATGGGTGGAAACCAGAACAGTCTGATCCTCCAGCTCCTGCCTGCTGCAGATGTCCTCCAGAAATGCAGCCGTGCGCTCCTCCACCTGATCCAGGGATTCGCCTCCCGGCGGAGTCCGGTAATTCTCCGGATGCTGAAAAAAATTCATAAAATCCAGATCCGGAATCTCATAATTCGTGGATTTACTGCTCAGGCCTTCATATTCCCCAAAGCTGATTTCCAGAAGACGCTCATCCGGAATGATGGGAATCTTTCTTCCTGCCAGAACCAGCTCTGCCGTTTCCACGGCCCTGTTCAGGGGACTGGTAAATACGCACGCAAAGGGGACGCCTTTTAAGGCTTCCCCCGTCATCTGCGCAAGTTTCTTTCCATTTTCATTTAAATCGGTATTGGAGCGGCCCTGAAGACGCCTTGCCACGTTCCAGTCCGTCTCTCCATGCCGGATCACATATATTTTCATAAGCTTTCAAATCTACTGGCGCAGTTCAATGCCCATGGACTGCAGACCATTGAGAATCTTCTTCATAGCCGCGGTAATCTCCGCCTCTTCCAGTGTCTTATCCTTTGCCCGGAATACCACCGAATATGCCATGGACTTGTAGCCTGCCTTGATCTGCGCGCCTTCATAAATATCAAACAGACTGTAGCTCTCCAGAATCTTTCCGCCTCTCTGGGCAATGACGGCCTCAATCTGGCCAGCCAGAATCTCTCTGGGAACCACCATACTGATATCACGGGTCACTGCCGGGAATCTGGCAATCCCGTTGAACTTCCGGTCAAAGGAAGCCGCTTCCACAATCTGAGGCATATCCAGAACAGCAACATAGGCCTTTTCGCCAATGCCATAGCTGTCCGCCACCTGGGGATGAATTTCTCCCAGGTAACCCACCACCTGGCCGTCATACACAATATTTGCCTGACGTCCCGGATGCAGGAAGGGCTTTCCGGCCTTGGGATCATAAACCGTCTTTTTCTTCATGCCGACCTTTTCAAAGAATTCCTCCACAACGCCCTTCATGCTGAAGAAATCTCCCTCTCCGTACATGCCCAGAGTGAACTGCATCCGCTCATCCGGCAGCTCCGTCAGAGGAAGAGCTTTCGGAATATAAATATTTCCCAGCTCGTACAGACGGACATTTTTGTTCCGGTGATTATAGTTAAAAGCCAGAGAAGTCAGCATGCCGTTTAGGGAAATCGTGCGCATAATGCTGAAATCCTCGCCCAGCGGGTTGGAAATCGTTATCGCCCGGCGTTCCGGAGCATCTGCCGGCAGAAGCAGCTTATCAAATACCTTGGGGCTTTCGAAGGAATAGGTCATTCCCTGAGAAAAGCCGCAGAATTCTGCGATATTTCTGGCAATCTCCTCAATGCGCAGCTTAAAGGGCAGCTTTCCGGTGGTCGCCTCTCCGGTGGGAAGAGTGGTCGGAATATTATCATAGCCGTAGAAACGGGCAACTTCCTCTGCCAGATCCGCCGTGCGGAAAATATCATGGCGGAAGGTCGGCGCAATGACTTCGTTGGTGGCCTCATCGTAATCCAGCTCAATCTTCTTGAAATAAGCCAGCATCTGCTCTCTGGAAATATCCGTTCCCAGCAGGGCATTGATCTTCTCCGGTTCAAAGGTCACCCGTACCGGCTCCTTTTTGGTGGTATAAACATCCACCATGCCGCCGACCACTTCACCCGCACCCAGCTCCTCAATCAGCTGGCAGGCACGGTTGATGGCAGCTTCCGCGTTATTGGGATCCAGACCCTTTTCGAATTTTCCGGATGCATCCGTACGCAGACCCACACGTTTGCTGGAGAGGCGGATGTTGGTGCCGTCAAAGCAGGCTGCCTCGAACATCATGGTCTTCACATGATCAGTAATCATGGAATTCTCACCGCCCATAATTCCGGCAATGCCCACAGCCTTTTCCCCGTCACAGATCATCAGGACATTTTCATCCATGGTACGCTCCTGGCCGTCCAGCGTGACAAACTTCTCGTCATGGGCCGCCCGGCGGACCACGATTTCATGGCCGGCAATGGTATCGTAATCATATGCGTGCATGGGCTGTCCGTATTCTTCCATCACGTAATTGGTGATATCTACAATGTTGTTGATGGGACGGATACCGTTGGATGCCAGACGTCTCTGCATCCACTCGGGAGAGGGTGCGATCCTGATATTTTTCACCACTCTTGCGCAGTAACGCGGGCAGAGATCCGTATCCTGAACTGTCACCTTCACATAGTCGTTGGCGTCTTCGTCATTTCCTGTTTTGGGAACCACCGGAGGAACAAATTCCTTTCCGAAGGTCGCGGCAGCTTCCCGTGCAATCCCCAGAACACTGTAGCAGTCCACACGGTTCGAGGTAATCTCATATTCAAAAACCACGTCATCCAGACCCAGGGCATGAATGGCATCCTCGCCCACCTTCACATCCGCATCCTCCGGGAAAAGGTAAATCCCCTCTTCCGGAGCCTCCGGGTACATATCCCGGCTGGAGCCCAGTTCTTCAATGGAACACATCATGCCGCAGGACTCCACGCCCCGAAGCTTTCCTTTTTTGATCTTAATACCTCCCGGTGTGGGTTTTCCGTCATGTCCGCCTGCGACTCTGCCGCCATCCAGCACCACCACAACCTTCTGTCCGGATTCTCCCGGCTTCACATTGGGTGCTCCGGTCACAATCTGCACCGTTTCCGATCCCACATTTACCTGGCAGACAACCAGCTTTGTCGCGTCCGGATGAGGCTCGATGGATTCAATCTGGCCTACCACAATATTCTCCAGATCTGCATCCAGTCTTTCAAATCCTTCTACCTTGGTGCCGGACAGGGTCATCGCGTCCGTATATTCCTGAGCCGTACAGGAAAGCTCCGGCACATAGGCTTTAATCCATGATAATGATGTATTCATAATGATTTTTCCTTTCTTCTCTGTCAATCCACTTTCCGTTTCCCATCAGAACTGCTTCAGGAAGCGGATATCATTTTCATACAGCAGACGCATATCGTCAATCTCATACTTCAGAAGCGCAATCCGCTCCAGACCTACGCCGAATGCAAAGCCCGTGTATTCGTTGGGATCGATACCGCACATCTCCAGCACATGAGGATGTACCATACCGCAGCCCAGAATCTCAATCCAGCCGGAACCCTTACAGAAACGGCAGCCCTTTCCGCCGCATTTAAAGCAGGACACATCCACTTCCGCACTGGGCTCTGTAAACGGGAAATGATGGGGGCGGAATTTGGTCTTTGTTTCCGGTCCGAACAGCTCCTTGGCAAACTCCTCCAGGGTTCCCTTCAGGTCCGCAAAGGTAATGTTCTTATCCACCACCAGTCCCTCGATCTGATGGAAGGAAGGAGAATGGGTGGCATCCACCTCATCGGAACGGAATACGCGTCCCGGCGCAATCATACGGATGGGCAGCTTGCCCTGCTCCATAATACGTGCCTGTACCGGAGAGGTCTGGGTACGAAGCACGATTTCTTTGTTGATATAGAAGGTATCCTGCTCGTCCTTCGCGGGATGATTGGCAGGAATGTTCAGTTTTTCGAAATTATAGAGGTCATACTCCACTTCCGGACCTTCCACCACTTCATATCCCATACCGATGAAGATCCGTTCCACTTCCTCCAGAGCAATGGTGTTCGGATGGCGATGGCCCACATTGTTTTTCTTTGCCGGAAGGGTCACGTCAATGACTTCCCTGGCCAGCTGCTCTTCTCTGGCCTTTGCCTCCAGATTCTTCTTTGTCTCTTCCAGAAATTTCTCGATGGAAGCTCTCGTCTCATTGACCAGCTGCCCAACCAGAGGGCGCTCTTCGGGAGCCACATCCTTCATACTCTTCAATACGGCAGTCAGCTCTCCCTTTTTCCCGAGGAAAGCAACGCGGACATCATTTAATTTGTCCAGCGCGTCAGAAGCCTGAATCTGTCTCATGGCTTCTTCCCTGATAGCTTGCAGTTTTTCTTTCATGGTAAATCTCCTTTTCGTAAATTCTGCGTAACTGTTGTTTGGTCCGTGCCGGCTGACAAAAAAAGCTCCGTCCCCAAAGGGACGAAGCTGATCAGTTCCGCGGTACCACCCAGATTCCTGCCATACGCAGGCACTCCTATGCTTAACGCGCATCCACGTCACTCCCTACTGTACATTCAGGAATGCGGCTCTGGTGGGAAATTCAAACTCTTATCTGAACTTAAGGAAGCTCTCAGCCGGTGGCTCCCTCTCTCTGGAAGAAAATAAGGTTCTACTGACACCTTCATTGCCTTTTCTTATCGGAATCTATTGTAACCAGAAACTCGAAATCTGTCAAGACCATTTCTTTCTTGCAGGCGCCCAAAATGCAGTATATAATGATGCCAAGGTCAAAAGTCATAAACCACGGTGCGCTTGCGCATAAGTGGTTTTATGACTGATTGACCCGCCCCAATATGAGGATAAAAGTGGGACGAATGTCCCACGATATCCGAATATTGGGCAGGATTGTGGGAGTGCGAAGCACAGAACAATCCGTATGGCATCTTTTGACCCCAACATCATTTTAACATACTCTTCCTGAAATAACAATTGTGAGCAATTTATGCATAGGAGACGCCGCTGCCCGGATGTTCCTTCACCGCTCCTGTGAGCTGCGCCAGATTCCCGATCTGATATTTCTCCATGTAAGCCTCAATGCCCTCGATGACGTCCAGCGTTGCCCGGGGATTGGCAAAATTGGCCGTTCCTACTGAAACGGCTGTGGCTCCGGCCAGGATGAATTCCAGGGCATCCTCCGCCGTGGCAATACCGCCCATTCCGATAATCGGAATCTTCACTGCCTGAGCCGCCTGGTACACCATGCGTACAGCCACCGGCCTGATGGCCGGACCGGACAGTCCCCCGGTTTTGTTTGCCAGGGCAAAGGTCTGACGGTGAATGTCGATTTTCATTCCGGTCAGGGTATTGATCAGCGAAATGGCATCTGCGCCTCCGGCCTCTGCTGCCCTGGCGGTCTCCGTAATATCTGTCACATTGGGGCTTAATTTCATAATCACCGGCTGCTTTGCCACTTTTTTAATGGCTGCGGTGATGGCTTCCACCGCTTTCGGATTCTGGCCGAAGGCGATGCCGCCAGCCTTCACATTCGGGCAGGAAATATTGATCTCCAGCAGATCCACCGGCTCATCTCCCAGAGCTTCCACTACTTCACAGTAATCCTCGGTACTTCTGCCGCAGACATTTACAATGATTTTCGTATCGTACTGACGCAGAAACGGAATATCCCGTTTCCGGAATACCTCGATCCCGGGGTTCTGAAGGCCAATGGCGTTCAGCATGCCGCCATAGGTTTCCGCCACTCTTGGAACAGGATTGCCCGGCCAGGGTACATTGGCCACACCCTTGGTAACCACGGCTCCCAGCCTGTTTAAATCCACAAATTCACTGTACTCCATACCGGAGCCGAAGGTTCCGGAGGCTGTCATCACAGGATTTTTCAGTTCCACGCCGGCAATGTTCACTTTCATGTTTCTCATAATTCTACCTCCGTGGACAGGAATACCGGACCGTCCTTACACACCCGTTTGTTGTGTACCCGGGAATGATGGTCCACATCCTTTGATTTGCAGACACAGCCCAGACAGGCTCCGACGCCGCAGGCCATCCGCTCCTCCAGGGAAAGCCAGCACTCGATGCCCTCTTTTTCCGCATAGGCCTTCAGGGCCCGGAGCATGGGCGTCGGACCGCAGGCATAAATCACGTCTGCCCTCAGGCCGTTCTCCCGGATGGCGTCCAGAACATTCCCTTTTGTGCCGCAGCTCCCATCCTCCGTGGCAATGTACAGGCTGCCCTGTTCCTTTAATTCCTCACTCAGAAACAGCTCGTCCCGGTAACCCACAACGATCTGCTTTTCTCCCTCAAGCTGCTTCGCCAGCTCCAGCATGGGCGGAATCCCGATACCTCCGCCAATGAGGAAGGCTTTTTTCTGCCCGGCGCAGCGCTCCAGCGGAAATCCGTTGCCCAGAGGACCCAGGATCTCCAGAAAGTCACCTGCTCCCAGCTTCGCGAATTCCGCGGTTCCTTTTCCCGCAATGCGGTATACAATCCGAAGGGAGGTTTTCTCCTCACCGATCTCACAGATACTGATGGGTCTGGGAAGCAGCCGGCTTCCATCGCCGCTGTACACGGAAATGAACTGTCCCGGCTTCGCGGCCGCCCCAATCTGTTCTGTCTCGAGCCAGAGACTGTAAATATCGGTTCCAATGCATTCCTGCTTCAGAATCTTTGCTCTTTCCTTAAATTTTTCCGGCATGGTTCTCACTCCTAACGGTTTCTTAATGCGCTGTCAATATCCTCTGCCATATCCTCTACAGCCGCTCTGGATGCCTCCGCAAAATGCTCCGGCCCGAATTTCGCGTATTTTTCCTGTTTGTATGCGGCAATGATGCCCCGGGAAGAATTCACAATGGCGCCCAGTCCGTCCTCATTGAAGAAATGAACCAGATCCGCGCCTTTTCCGCCCTGGGCGCCGTAGCCCGGCACCAGAATAAAGGACTTCGGCATCACTTTGCGCAGCACCTTTCCCATCTCCGGATACGTGGCGCCTACCACCGCTCCGATGTAGCTGTAGGTATCTCCCATACATTCCTCGCCCCACTGGGCCACCTTCTCGCCCACCAGTTCATAAAGGGGCTTCCCGTCAATGAGACGGTCCTGGAATTCCCCGCTGGAAGGATTGGAGGTTTTCACCAGAATAAACAGGCCCTTCTTCTCCTGTCTGCAGACCTCAATAAAAGGCTTGATGCCGTCCGAACCCAGATAGGGATTTACCGTCGCGAAATCTTCATCAAACGCCGCATAGGACCGGCTGCCTACCTGAACTCTGCCCAGATGTCCCACCGCATAGGCCGCGGAGGTGGAACCGATATCCCCGCGCTTGACATCGCCGATCACCACCAGTCCTTTGGACTTACAGTAATCCACTGTCTTTTTGAATGCCGCAAGACCCGGGAGTCCGAACTGCTCATACATGGCAATCTGCGGCTTTACTGCCGGAATCAGATCCCAGGTATGATCAATGATTTCTTTATTATACTGCCAGATGGCCTCGCCGGCGCCTTCCAGCGTTTCGCCGAATTCTTCAAATGCTCTTTTTGTGATGTGCTCCGGAATATAGCTCAGCATGGGATCCAGGCCGACTACAATCGGTGCGTGGGTTTTCTGAATGTTTGCAATTAATTTCTGGATCATTCCTTATAAATCCTCCTGTGTAATCTGATCAGTTTTCTAAATAAATCGGCTTTCTAATGAATCAGCTTCCTGTTTCATCGGTTTCCTGTCTGGCCGTCTCTTATCCGCAGTGGGCTCTGTTCCCGTTCTCCGCCTCTGCAGCTCCCGCTTTTCTGACAACCTGGTATTTACGCCGGTCCGTCTCTTCCAGATAAGCAATCTGGCCGTCACAGATGGTGGCTTTGACCAGGCCCCTCACCGTCTTTCCGGAAAAAGGAGTATTCTTCCCCAGGGACCGGAACATGGCCGGATCAATCACATACTCCGCATCAGGATCAATAACCGTGATATCCGCTGCCTTCCCTTCAGCCAGAGAGCCCCGGTCAATGCCCAGAACTCTGGCCGGATTGTAACTCATCTTTTCCGCCATCTGCATGGGTGTCAGAATCCCCGGCTCTACCAGTTCTGTGATGGTCAGAGCCACAGAGGTCTCCAGACCCACAATCCCAAAAGGAGCCTCCTCAATGGGACGGCGTTTCTCTTCCGCACTGTGGGGAGCATGATCTGTGGAAATCACATCCATAATATTTTCTTTTAATCCCCGGCGCAGAGCCTCCACATCTCTCCTGGTCCGAAGCGGCGGATTCATTTTATAATTCGGATCCGGACCCGGAATGTCCTCCGTGGACAGGGTGAAATGATGAGGGCATACCTCCGCGGTAACCGGAAGTCCTTCTTTTTTTGCTTCCTCCACCATTCTGACGCTGTCAGCTGTGGAACAGTGACAGAGATGAAGCTTAACACCGGTTTCCTTCGCCAGCAGAATATCCCGTGCTGTAATCACATCCTCCACCGCGTTGCTGATGCCTTTCAGTCCCAGCTTTTCCATGGTTTCATCGGCGTTTACCACGCCGCCCTCCACCATATGGATGTCCTCACAGTGGGCCAGCACCGGGATCCCGCATTTCTTCGCAATTTTCATGGCTTTCCGGTAAAGGCCGGAATTCATCACGGATTTCCCGTCCTCGCTGATGGCCGGCGCCCCGGCCTTTGCCATATTTTCAATATCCGCAAGCTCCTCACCCTTCTGTCCTCTGGTCACTGCCCCCGCCTGAAGGACGTGCACCAGCGTACAGCCCCTGGCTTTATTGTGGACAAAGGCAACCTTGTGTTCATCATCAATCACCGGCTTTGTATTCGGCATGGCGACAATCGTGGTAAAGCCGCCATGAGCCGCCGCAGCCGCGCCTGTCTCCACGGTTTCTTTATAGGTCAGCCCGGGATCCCGCAGGTGTACGTGCAGATCAATCAGGCCCGGCATTACGTAACAGCCGGACGCATCAATTACCTGATCCGCCTCCGCCTCGATCTTCGGAGCCACTTTTTCAATAATGCCCTCCTCCACCAGGACATCATAGATTCCGTCCTTTCCGGTATCGGGATCCAGCACATGTCAGTTTTTAATTAAAATACTCATGTTTTTTCCTTTCTGTCTGCATGATTGCTAACCGCTATTCTATCATAGGATATCAGAGGCCGCAATTTATTTCTTTTCTAATTTTTTCCTGTACGCCTGCTTCAGCAGCTTTTTCTGAAAGCGGTATTCTGTTTTTCCCAGTTTCCGCTCCTGTTTTTCCGTCAGCTTCCGTTTTTTTCTGGATAGTTTTCTCTGATCCGCCGTCAGAGAACCGATGGAGAACAGCAAAGCAGCCGTACAGATACCGGCCTGTATCATAAAAATCAGCTTCTCCCGTTGATCTTCCGTAAACTTCATGATAAATCCCCCGTTTCTCCCTGCGTCCTGGCACTGTAACAATTATACCATCCCCTCTTTTAAAAAGGAAGTGGGAAGCTGTTGAAATCCTCGTTCTTTGATGTTATGATTAGTGTAGCATTTTTCCAAGGAGCATGCATATGAAGACTATGTGGGGGGAAAAGCCCTATCGTTCCTTTGACTACGAGCTGCGCAGACGGTATGGGGAAAAGGTCTATAAGGTCTCCTTAAACGGCGGAATGAGCTGTCCCAACCGGGACGGCACCCTGGGAAGCCGCGGCTGCATTTTCTGCAGTGCCGGAGGATCCGGCGACTTTGCGGCAGATCCCGCCCTCTCCATCCGGGAGCAGATCGAGGTACAGAAGAAAAATCTTGCCGGAAAATTTCCCGCCAGACATTTTATCGCATATTTTCAGGCGTACACGAATACTTATGGACCGACGGAATACCTGGAGACACTCTTTACCCAGGCCATCAGTCATCCGGACATCGTAGGCCTGTCCATCGGAACCCGGCCGGACTGTCTGCCGGCAGATGTTCTGGACATGCTTGCCCGGCTGAACGTCCAAAAACCCGTGACGATAGAACTGGGGCTTCAGACTGTTCATGAGCGCACAGCAGCCTTTATCCGCCGGGGCTATCCCCTTTCCTGTTTTGATACGGCAGTCCGGGAGCTGCGGGCCAGAGGACTGGAGACCGTGGTACATACCATCCTGGGACTTCCTTATGAAACCCGGGAGGACATCCTGGCCACCATCCATTATCTGAACGCTTCGGATATCCAGGGAATCAAGCTTCAGCTTCTTCATGTCCTGAAGGGCACGGACCTGGCCGACTATTACGAAAATCCGGGATTTTCCGTGATGACGCAGAACGAATATGTGGACCTGGTCATCACCTGTCTGGAGCATCTCTCTCCGGACATCACCGTTCACCGGCTTACCGGAGACGGTCCGAAGGAGCTGCTGATCGCTCCCCTCTGGAGCAGCCGCAAAACGGCGGTGCTCAATCAGATTCATCACGAAATGAAGGAGCGCCATACCTGGCAGGGACGTCTTTTTTCCGAAAACGCCTAATTTTCAGGAGGTGTAATTATGGCAGAGCCATTGACTCTCTACAAACTGATTGTACTTTACATGTTGGAAAAGGTTAATTTTCCGCTGACCAACGGGCAGATTTCCGCCTTTATTCTGGATCAGGGCTACACGACCTATTTCACCCTGCAGCAGGCCATCAATGAACTGCTGGAAGCCGAACTGATCGATGTGGAAACCGTCCGGAACAGCTCTCAGTACCGGATCACCGAATCCGGACAGGGAACCCTGGATTATTTTCAGAACAAGATTCCCTCCGCCATTCGGAAGGATATCGACGTTTATCTGAGGGACAATCAGCTTCAGCTTCGCAATGAAGTTGCGGTCACAGCGGATTATTATAAGAATACAAATGGAGAATATTCCGTTCACTGCGTTGTCAAGGAACGGAAAGGAGAACTGATTAACCTGACCATCACCGTTCCGGACCGCAGACAGGCCAGTGCCATGTGCGATCACTGGGAACAGAAATGCCAGAAAATATATCAGACGATCATGGAAGAACTTCAGCAGAGCAAATAAGTCCTCTGCCCCCAAAAAATTGCATGTGAAATGAACAAAAGAAAAAGTAAAGAAAAGAAGTATCCGGTTCCGGTCCCGGATACTTCTTTTTGTTCGGAGCCCGCCCTTTCTCCTTTCGGATTCTGGCACGTAATCCCAAAGGATTCCGGGCGTGTGCCCGGCTCCGGACTGCCGCAGAGCCTCCCCAGTCAGGCCTGTGCCCGCCTGACTCTGCGGCTGCTGCCCCTCAATATACTGTCACTTTAAAACCATTCCGGCATTTCTGCCTTTTCTTTCCCCCACGGCAGGAATTGTCTGGTCTCTTTCACAGGATCTGCGTTGGTCACGCAGATGTGGTAAATCAGGGTGACGCCCTCTGCTTTCCCAATCAGATCAGCCTTTCCGGCCTTTACCGGATAGACTGTGACGTCTGTTCCTGTTTTCCGATCCAGCTTCAGGACAGCAGGATTGGAAACCTGCCAGGTCATTTCCCCCCAATGAATTGACTTCTCAAGCTGAAAGGTCTTACAGATCCCTGTACGCAGCTCCACATCAGCGCAGTATGCTGCCGCCGGCTCATTCTGGCTTCTGGCCTGGGCCGGCATACAAAAACTCGTGAGAAGGATGCAGAAAAGAAAAAGCAGCCCGTATTTCCTCTGAAAACCCATTGTTTCCCTCCTTGCCATTTTTTACGTTTTTATAACAATATATTGTGGATTTTTACGTTTTAGAGTTTTTTTATTTACATTCCTCCTTTCTGATGTTAGAATTATATCGTATCGTTTAATATTTTTGTAACTTTTATCTTAAACGTCCGCTTTTCCATCCTGGGCGCAAAAAATCCGCCCGGAAAGCACGCGGACGAATTTGGAGTGCCTATGTTATCAGATATTCTTTCAAGCCTGCTTTATGGTTTTTTGTTCTGCTGTTCCATGAACAGCCTGCAGCCGCATGCCCGTCCGGTACGCCGGCAGGGGATCCTGTTTCTTTCCACTGCCCTCTATCTGTATCTGACCAGGCTTTCCGGGGAGGCTTCCCTGTTCCTTCTGCTGGTTTACGGTGTTCTCTTTACCGCATGGAAAGAAAAGGAAAAGCTTCTCTCCTTCTGCTGCTCCATGGCCGGGTTTGCCATTTTTCTGGCTGTGAGCAAAACCTGTCTGTTCTTTACCAGAGACGTTTCCCTGCCGGACTTTTTGAAATTTCTGCCGCATCTTGGGATTTTTCTGATCTCTGTCCCGGCCCTGTATTTCTGCGGTCACCGGCTCCGGCTTTTATTTACCTCCAAGGCGCCGGCTCTGCCGGCAGATTTTCTCAGATGGATCCTGGCCTGGCTTCTGGGCTTTTCCTTTTTGCTCCTGCATCCCTGGTCTTACGAAAATCCGCTGATTCTCGCCGCCGTATTTGCCCTGTCCGCAGTGCTCCTCTACCGTCTCTGCAAACTGAAGCTGCTGGAGCTTCAGGGCAGCGCGGACAGCCGCAGTCTGGAGACACTGGCCCGGTATACAGAGAATCTGGAAACCGCCAATCTGGAGCTGCGCCGTTTTAAACATGATTATGCCAATATTCTCTCCACCCTTTCCGGCTACATTGAACAGGGAAATATTCTGGGACTGAAGGCATATTTTCAGGAACAGATTCTTCCCATGAGCAGTCAGATGCAGCTCTCCTCCTTTGATGCCTCGGCTCTTTCCGCCATGCAGATTCCGGAGGTAAAAAGCCTTCTGATTACAAAAATCCTGTCTGAAAAGGCCAGAGGACTGAAAATAAAGATTCAGATTGCCTCCCCCATTTCCTGGATGGTCATGGATACCGGTGATTTCTGCCGCATTCTCGGCATTTATCTGGACAATGCCCTGGAGGGCGCGGCAGAATCCGAAAAAAAGGAGCTGCAGATCAGTCTGGATGACAGCCACGAAGGCCATTCTCTGGTCATCCTCAATTCCTGCGACCACTCTTCTCTGCCTCTGGACCGGCTGGAGCACACAGATTTTTCCACAAAGGGGGAAGGACATGGGATGGGACTTGCCACAGTTTCTGAGATTCTGAAAAAGCATCCCTACGTATACCGCAGAACCTTATTAAAAGACGGATACTTTATCCAGCAGTTAGATAATTTTTGAGGTGAAAGATGCTAAAACTGTATTTTTGCGATGACAACCGGCGCCAGCTGGAAACCTTTTCCGACTTCGGGAAGAAGGCCATTCTTCTGAAAACGGAATGGGATGTGGGCTTCGCCGCATCCTGTTCTTCTCCCACAGAGCTGCTTGCGGTCCTGCCCTCTCCCAGCGATACCGGCCTTTATTTTCTGGATATTGATTTTAAGGATGACATAGACGGCTTCGAGCTGGCAAAGCGGATCCGTGAGGTGGATCCCCGGGCCTTTCTGGTGTTTATCACCTCTCACGCAGACCTGGCTCCCCTGACCTTCCGCTATCGCCTGGAAGCCATGGACTTTATCTATAAGGACCAGCCCTCCACCATCCGCACACGGATCGTGGAATGTATCTGTGATGCCTATACCCGCTATGAGGCCTTCTGCGGAAATTCCGAAGAATTTCTCACGCTGAAGCGGGCAGGGGGCACGGAAAACATCCGGATTTCAGAAATTCTTTCCATCCGCACCTCCGACATTCCCCATCAGGTGGAGATCTGCCTTCCCGGAGAGATTACCGGATATTACGCCACACTGGACAGTCTGGAAAAAGAACTGGGGGAAGATTTTGCCAGATGCCACCGCTCCTGCCTGGTCAACAAAAAGCAGGTGGTGTCGGTGGACAAAAAGAAACGGGAGCTTCAGATGACAGACGGTTCCGTCCTGCAGTGCTCCTACCGGAATCTGAAATTCTTCACGTAAGCCTTCATTCCTCATGAAGCCAGTCCAGATAGCTTTTGATCTGGCGTTCATAGCCGTTCTCACCGGGATGGTAGAAGGTTTTTTCTCCCAGCTCCTCCGGCAGATAACGCTGTCTGGAAAAATGCTTGGGAAAGTCATGGGCATATTCATAGCCGATTCCATGTCCCAGCTTTTTCGCACCTGCGTAATGGGCATCCTGCAGATAGGACGGAATGGTCGTTTTCTGATTTTTTACAGACTCCATGGCCTCGAAAATAGCGTTTGTCGCCGAATTGCTCTTGGGCGCCGTGGCCACATAAAGAGCTGCCTGGGCCAGAATCAGCTGAGCCTCCGGCATTCCCACCCGCTCCACGGCCAGAGAGGCGGCCACTGCCACCTGAAGGGCCTGGGGATCCGCATTTCCCACATCCTCCGCCGCACAGATCATGATTCTCCTGGCAAGGAAGGTCACACTCTCCCCTGCATACAGCATTTTGGCCAGATAATAAACAGCCGCATCGGGATCCGACCCCCGCATACTTTTGATAAAAGCGGAAATCGTATCGTAATGATTATCCCCGGTCTTGTCATAGCGGACAACCCGCTTCTGAATACATTCAGAAGCCACATCCAGGGTAATGTGAATTTTCCCGTCTGCCATGGGTTCGGTGGTGAGCACTGCCAGCTCAACGGCATTCAGGGCCGCTCTGGCGTCACCTCCGGAAATATCTGCCAGAAACTCCTCCGCATCCTCTTCAATCACTGCATGATATGCACCCATGCCCCGCTCTTTGTCGTAAACGGCCCGTTCAATCAGCGTGCGGATATCCTGCTTTTCCAGAGGTTTCAGTTCAAAAATAACAGAGCGGGAAATCAGTGCGCTGTTCACCTCGAAATACGGATTTTCCGTGGTGGCTCCGATCAGAATCAGCGTTCCGTCCTCCACAAAGGGCAGCAGATAATCCTGCTGTCCCTTATTAAAGCGGTGAATTTCATCCACAAATAAAATCGTCCGCTTTCCGTACATGCCGAGGGCGTCTTTCGCCCTGGCCACCACCTCTTCCATGTCCTTCTTCCCGGCTACTGTGGCGTTGATCTGGGTAAACTCCGCGCTGGTGGTATTGGCAATGACCTTTGCCAGTGTGGTTTTCCCGGTGCCCGGCGGTCCGTAAAAAATGACGGAACCCAGTTTATCCGCTTTGATCGCCCGGTAAAGCATCTTATCCTTCCCGATAATGTGCTGCTGGCCCACCACCTCATCCAGAGTCCTTGGCCGGATTCTGGATGCCAGAGGCGCTTCCTTTTCCATAGTATTGCTTCTCATGTAATCAAATAAGTCCATTGCTTTTTCTTCCTTCATTTTCTGAACGTCCGGCAGCTGAGCCTGACATCCCGCTTCTTTTTATTCTATGATGCCAGGGTCAAAAGTCATAAACCACGATGCGCTTGCGCATAAGTGGTTTTATGACTGATTGACCCGCCCCAATATGAAGATAAAAGTGGGACGAATGTCCCACGATATCCGAATATTGGGCAGGATTGTGGGAGTGCGAAGCACGGAACAATCCGTATGGCATCTTTTGACCCCAACATCCTTCTATTCCAGAATAAACTGGTCTGCCGTGACAAATTCATACCCCTGCTCCAGAAGCAGATCCGCGATCTGCAGCGCAGCCTTCACTGAAGAGTCATAGCAGTCATGCATCAGAATGATATCTCCGTCATGGGTTTCCCGGATTCCCCTGGTGACAATCTCATCCACATTTTTCGTCGTCCAGTCCAGGGTATCCACGCTCCAGAGCACCGGAAACATGGGAATCCCGCATTCCAGGCTTTTATCCCACTCTCCGAAGGGCGGCCGGATATATTCTGTATCCTTTCCGATAGCAGAACGTACCAGCTCACTGGTCTTCGTCAGCTGCAGACAGGCCTTTTCCATACTCAGATTTGTGATTTTCACATGATCATAGGTGTGATTTCCGATCAGGTGCCCCTCCTCATCCATGCGCTTCAGGATCTCCTCGCAGCCCGGAATATTGCTTCCGATCACAAAAAAGGTGGCAGAAATCCCACGCTCCTTCAGACCGTCCAGAAGCTGCGGCGTATAGACCGGATGGGGGCCGTCGTCAAAAGTCAGGGCCACTCTCGGAGCCACTTCGCCGTCATCCGGCTCCCCCGCCCGGGCGCCTTGCGCATCTGCCTTCCAGGATTTTTCTCCGGTCTCTGCCTGCTGTTCTCCCCCGGCCATCTGCGCTGTCTCCCGCTGCTGCCCTGACCTTATTCTCTCCGCCGGCTGCCCGGTCTCAGTCTGCTTTCCAGCTTCCGCCGGCTGCCCGGCTCCCTCTGCCGCTTCTGTCCCTGCCGCGGGCTGCTCTTTCCCCTTTGCCGCTGCTATCCCAAGCCCCAGGTAAAATACCAGAATCAGCATCATACTCCATAGAACCCATCTGTCCGTTTTTTCCTGTTCCAAGCCATCGCCGCCCGGTACAATATCATTTGATTATATGCCGGTTTCGAAGGTCTATTCTTTAAAATCCCCAGCAATTCAGAACCAACCTCCAAAATGCTTGGCATTTCCTCTTATTCAAAATACATATATTCCATGTAAAATTCATTGAATGCACTGTCCGTGGAAAGCTCCACTTCAGAGGCAGCTTCCAGAATCTGCTCTGCCTGCGCCGGCGCATCCTCATCCAGCAGATACCGGATTGCTCCGGAGAGGGAACTGTTCCCTACGGTTTCCAGCCGGTCCGCCAGCCCCGACGGCAAAAGACCGATGGACACCGCTTTCTGCTGATCCATATGGAATCCGAAGCCGCCGGCCAGATACACGCGGCTGATATCCGAATAGGATGCCCCGAAACGCTTCAGCAGCGTCTCGATTCCCGCCCGGACAGCAGATTTGGCAAGCTGAATCTCCCGCACATCCTTCTGGGTGAAACAGATGGGCTGTCCTTCCGGTGTCCTGGCCAGCTCAAATCCCTGTTCAAAATAGGGCTCCTCCAGTCGCCCGGTATCATCCACATAATCTTCCTTTACCAGCTCGGAAACGGTCTCGATCACACCGGTCCCGCAAAGACCAATGGGCGCTTTTCCGCCGATGGTGCGGACATGTACCCCGCCGCCGGACAGATCTACATTGCAGATGGCTCCGGCCACGCTTCCCATGCCGCAGGAAATATTTCCGCCTTCAAAGGCCGGTCCGGCAGCTGTGGAGGTTACCAGAATCCGGTCTTTCTTACCGATGGCCATCTCCCCGTTGGTTCCCAGATCCACCAGAAGACAGGTTTCTTCGCTTTCCGCAAAACCGCAGGCCAGTAACCCGGACAGAATATCACCTCCCACATAGGTGGAAATCCCCGGCAGAAGAATCACCGGACACTCCGGGGCTCCTTCCATGGAACCGATGATCTGGGCAAAGCTTCCGCTGATCGTCCCGATATCCACCGGCCGGAAAGGATAAACTCCCAGATTTTCACAGGAAAAGCCCATCAGCAGATGCCCCATGGTAGTGTTCCCGCCGATAGCTACCTTTCTGATCTGCTCCGGCTTCAATCCTCCCTGATTCATCAGAACACGGACCCCCTTCTGCAGATCCTCCTGAATGGATTTCCGGAGCTCTTCCTTTTTTCCGTCATTGGAGGCCTGGATCCGGGAAATCACATCAGCCCCGTAAGCCCGCTGCCGGTTGATGGCGGAATAGGATTTCAGGGTCTTCCCGCTGTCCAGTCCAACCAGAACCATTGCCAGCGTGGTCGTACCAATGTCAATGGCCACCGCATACCCGCTTTCTTCCGTCATCTGCTTCTCTTCAATCTCTTCTGAGAGGATGTCAAACTCTTCATCCTTCTGCACCTGAAGCCGGATCCTGCAGTCCTCCTTTGGAAATGCCAGACAGGAAAGCCGGACCCCGCTCTCCAGTTCTTCTGTTTTCAGCTTTTTCTGATCTCCTGGGGTGACAGGCAGGCTTCCTGCCAGAAGCTGAATTTTACATTTCCCGCATTTTCCTTTTCCGCCGCAGGCGGCGCTCACATAAATTTCATTTCGGATCAGGGCATCCAGAATACTTTCGCCGGCCTGACAGGTAATCTTTCGGCTGCCCCCCGCTTCCTCAATCGTAATGCTCGTTCCCATCGTTTCTTCTCCTGTGTTTTCTGTGTTTTCTGTGTTTCTGTGTTTTCTGTGTTTTCTGTGTTTTCTGTACTTTCTGCGTTCTTTCTGTTCTCTGTGTTCTCTGTACTTTCTGAGTTCTTTCTGTTATCTGTGTTCTCTGTACTTTCTGCGTTCCTTCTGTTCTTTGTGTTTTCTGCCTTCTCAGCGTTTTTCTGTTCTTTCCGCGCTTTCCGGCATTTCTCATACCGTGCGGCACCTTCAGCAGAGGGCTGATGCCGCACGATGCCTTTTTGATTTCAGCAAGAAAAGAGAATCCTGCTCAGAGGATTCTCTGCCTTTCGGGCGCTGCCTCCGGCAACCCGCTTCACTCCTGTTCTTCCGACATCTCTTCTGCTGATCCTGCGGCATCTTCCGGAATCACCGCCTGCGCATTTCCGTCTCCGTCCTCAGCCGCCGCTTCTGCGTCATCGCTCTCATCTGCTTCTTCCTTGGGCGGCAGGATCCCGTAAAAGGCGTTTCTGGCCTCTCTCTTTGGCTTCATGGTAACCGCAAAAATCACAATTCCGAGAAGTCCCATATTTCCTTCCATATTTACACTGGCAAGGAAAAAAGCCAGTCCTGCGTACCCCACGGCATCCAACAGCACGAAGCGCCGGTAATCAGACTTCTGCTGCTCTGTAATCCCTTCAAATTCCCGGCAGAGCTTCGGATCCAGATAATCCATCAGGAAGCAGTAAATCACCAGAAAGAGGATCACTGCCGTATTATAGAGATAGCTCTCCGTCCGCCCTGTCGTTGCGCACCATACCATAAATCCAATAACAGCCGCAACAAGGGCAACAGAAACCAGAATAATATTCCTGTGAATTTTCTTTTTTTGTGTTTGGTCCATATTCCTTCCCCTTCTTCGTTTTACGTAAATTTAGTGCAGCTGTTCAGATCCAATCTCCAAAATGCCCCGCATTTCGTCGGTGTGGCGTATCCGCCAAATAAAATATCAAAAACAGCCTTAAAAATGCGAGCATTCTGCGTCTGTTTTTGATATTTTGCCTGGCTCTGAACAGTTACAGTTTATTATAACAGCCATCCGTGGGAATTACAAGAACCGTCTGCATCCTCTATTCTTTTTCCCGCGCTTTTGCAGCAGCCATTCCCACGCAGACAATCGCTGCCGCAAACAGGAGCTGGATCCCGTATCCTTTCCAGATCTCCGTAATCTGCGTCCGGGTAAAGGACGTATGCTCTGCCAGTATATCATTTACCGCCTCATACCAGTATACCGGCAGAAACCGGGAAGCGCTTCTGACACCGGCATTTAACAGCTCCTGCTCCACAAACACGCCGCAGGTAAAGCTCATACCCAGGGCAATCACATTCACAGCTCCGTTGATGATTCCATCTGTGGCATCGTTCTGCTTCACCAGCATTCCCAGAGTAAAGGAAATCGCCAGAGCTGTGAGCATCATCAGAAAGCTGTTGGCTGCATAATAGCCCTTATTTGTATCACTCAGATATTCCTTTCCGTAGAGAAGCAGCGGAAGCAGCATACAGAGCAGCCAGAATCCGGTACCCATTACCAGAAAAGCCAGCAGAATCTGGAGATTTTGTTTCCGCTGGGAAACTGCTGAACAAAGCATTCTTCTGCGGATATCCTCCTGGCGGAAGGCAATCAGAATATAGCTCATACAGTAGCAAAGGACGGCCAGCATAATATAAGGCAGATACCGGAACAGATAGGAGAACGCCGGCCGTTCTCCCCCATGGCCGTTGGTGTCCAGCAGCTTCACCTCTGCCTCTGTTTCCACAGCTTCCAGCACAGCCGCAATGGCATCCTCCCCGGAAAAGCCCGCGCTTTCCAGGACCCGCACGCCGTTCAGAAAGGTGTCGATCTGCCGGTCCGCATAAAAGGTATTGTATGTCCCCGGTACTGCCTGCACCTGGAGTTTTCCTCCTTCTTCCCGGATCCGGCTTTCAAAATCTTCCGGAATGATAATCACATAATCCAGATTCCGGTAAAACAGTTCTTCCTGAATCACTGCCTGATCATCCGCCACTTCCGCCAGGTCATGGCAGCTTCCAAGGTAACGGACAAGGCCCTGAGCCAGAGCTCCCTGATCCCGGTCAATAATTCCGATTTTCAGCCGTTTTTCCTCAAAGCTTACCAGGCTTTTTCCGCCTCCGGCGATCTGGAGCAGCACAAGCAGCGTAATAAAAATCCCCATATACATAATCAGAATCCGCAGATTCCTTCTGAGCAGAATCAGAAATCCTTTAAAGACTCTCATAGCGTTCCCTCCTTATTCCCAGAAATGCCAACAGCAGCAGACCGGCACTCATGATTCCGAGAATGATCAGGCATCTGGCAAAACGGGCCGGATTCTCATAAACTCCAAGGCAGTAATAGGCATCGCTTAATACCGCTGCCGGATTGATCCGGTTCAGAAACGGACACGCGTGCTCAATGATATCCTTCATGTTTCCGAACATCAGACCGGCCAGAAAGGCCAGAAGCAGCGTACCGCCCACCACAATACCAACCTTTACGGCCTGGCTGGCGCGTATCAGGGAACCGATGGCAATTCCAAGGGAAATTCCGATGATACTTCCCATCAGATTCACCAGAAGAATTCCTCCCACATCCGTCCCCACAGCAATTCCCAGCACAAAATGGATATAAACCGTCAAAACCATCACGTTGGCAAAATGGATGAAAACCAGCGTAATCAGGTCAACCAGAATCAACTGCAGCTTATGCGTAGGGCTGATGCTTCTCCTCGCGCCCAGCGCGGACAGATTGGCCTGGCTGTCATAGCTGGTCTGTGCACCCAGAAATGCCCCCGACAGACAGGCATAGGCAATCAGTGCAAAGAAATAGGTCACATTCGTATCTGCCACGGAGGCGCCATCCGAATCTGTTTCCGTCATAACCTGGTAATCCGTCATGGTTTTCACCGCCTCCGCCAGGCCTTCCGGATGCTCCAGGGCCACCCGCTCCAGCAAAGCCGCATTTTTCACATACAGATCCTGAAGCATTTTCAGAATGTTTTCCCGGATACCGGAGCCGGAAACCATCAGGGAGGGATTTCCGGACACGTAAAAGATTCCGTTCACCTCACCTGCCTCCAGGGCATTTACCGCCTTGCTCTCCTCCAGCTGCAAAAGCTCCAGGGTTTCCCCGTCCAGCTGTTCCAGGAAATAGAGAAAGGGCGTCTCCTCTTCTGTTTCCATCACCACTGCCACAGGAATCTGCTCCATCTGCTCCGTTGAGGTCATGCTTCCAAAAGAAATCCGGAACATGGTGGCCAGAATCAGCGGAAATGCAATGGCCCAGAACATATTCTGATAGTTTCTCAGAACCTGGATCATCCGATAAAAAATCAAATGCATCATGGCCATCCCTCCTAATCCCGCAGTCCGGTTCCGGTAATCTCCAGGAACACGTCATTTAAAGTGGGCCGCTCGGAAAATACTCTTCCGAACCCAATATCCTGCTCCTGCAGATACGTCAGAATCCGCACCAGATTGTGCTTCGCGCCGCTTAAGCGGACCACCAGCCGCATTTCCCCATATTCCGCCTCCAGCACATGGGGAAGCTCCCGGATCCGGGCCAGCTGCTGCTCCGTCAGCCGCACCGCATCAATGGTAATGATTTCTCCCGTCCGGATCATCCCCTTCAGTTCCTCTGTGGTTCCGGATGCCAGAATCCGTCCATGGTCCAGAATGGCAAGCCGGGTGCAGATCTGTTCCACCTCTTCCATATAATGGGACGTATAAATAATGGTGGAGCCCTGCCGGTTCAGCTCCTGAATTCCCTCCAGAATCCGGTTCCGGCTCTGGGGATCCACCGCCACGGTAGGTTCATCCATGATAATCAGCCTGGGCCTGTGAGCAATGCCGCAGGCAATATTCAGCCTGCGAAGCAGACCTCCGGAAAGTTTGGGAGGACGCATTTTCGTAAACTGCTCCAGCCCTGCGAAGGCGACCGCCTCATCCACCAGCTTTTTCCGCTCCTGCTTATCCTTTACATACAGTCCGCAGAAATAATCAATATTTTCATAGACGCTCATCTGCTGAAATATAGCCACATTCTGCATGACCACACCAATATTCCGCTTGATCTCATAGCTGTCCGGCTGCATTTCCTTCCCAAAAATCCGGATGCTCCCCTTGTCATATTTCAAAAGGGCCAGCAGGCAGTTAATGGTGGTAGTCTTCCCGCAGCCATTGGGGCCCAGCAGTCCGAAAATTTCTCCCTCCCGGATCTCCAGGCTCAGATGATCCACTGCCACCAGATCCTTATATCGTTTTACCAGATTTTCAATCTTAATCATTCCGGTTCCCCCTTTTTCTTTCTGCTTGTAGTATACCGTCTGTTCCGCTATAATAACAGTGTCACAAGTCAAAACCTCCGATGACAAATGTCATGATGTTACTGTTCACCGCAAGCAAGTGAACCGTAACGTCATGATACTTCGCTTCGACGGATCCGGCATCCGGTCCGGTTCAGAAAGGACATTATGAAACGGCTTTTGAATCAGGCAGCTCTGCTGCTTCTCTGTTTTTTTTCCCTGCCGGTCTCCGGCCGGACCGACAGCGGTACCTCCTTTTTGGTCTCTCTGCTGATCGCACTGATTTTCTGTTCTCTGCTGATCCTGGAAATCCCGGTTTGGGCCTGCCTCCTTCTGTCCTGCTCCTATCTGGCAGCCGTTTTTCTGCTGCCGGAGCTGCTTTTTTTCCTTCCTCTGGCCTTTTACTGCCAGTTCCGTTCCAAAAAGTACGGCTTTCTTCTGCTTGGAAGTACTCTGGCTGCTTACCGGTTCCTTCCGGATCACCCGGCGTCCCTGCTGTATTTTTTTGCAGTGACTCTGACCGCCCTGGTTCTTCGATGGCAGACAGACGCCTATGAAGCTCTGGATCACAGCTTTCGCAAAGTCCGGGACGATTCCACGGAAAAAAACCTGCTTCTGGCAGAAAAAAATAAAGCCCTGCTGGCTCAGCAGGACTCGGAAGTCTACGCGGCTACCCTGAAGGAGCGCAACCGGATCGCCCGGGAAATTCACGACAATGTGGGGCACATGCTTTCCCGTTCCATTTTGATGACCGGCGCCTTAAAGGCCATCAATCAGGATGCACGCATGACAGTTCCTCTGGATCAGCTGGAGGATACCCTGGGACAGGCCATGACAAACATCCGCACCAGCGTCCACGACCTGCGGGACGAATCCATCAACCTTTCGGAAGCCCTTCAGAGTCTGGCGGACACCTTTGCTTTCTGTCCCCTCTGCCTGAAGTATGATATGGGCTTTGAAGTTCCCCGTGAGATCAAATATGCCTTTATCACCATCTGCCGGGAGGCCCTGAACAACATTATCCGGCACAGCAATGCCACCGCCGTAACCTTGACCGCACTGGAGCATCCCGGCCTGTACCAGCTTATCATCGAGGACAACGGAACGCAGATTTCCCTTGCTCCCGGGAGCCTTTCTGAAGCCGGCGTTTTCTTCGGAAACGCTTCTTCCGGAGGCGGCTGCGGCCTGAACAATATACGCGACCGTGTGAACGCCTTAAACGGGATCCTGAAGATCCGGACAGACAACGGCTTCCGCATTTTTATAACCATTCCAAAGGAGACGAACGACTGATGAAACTTGTAATTGTAGATGATGATTTTCTGGTGGCAAGCGCCCTGAAAACCATTCTGGAAGCAGAGGAATCCATAGAAGTGACCGGAACCGGAAGCAATGGGGAGGAAGCCATCACGCTTTTTTTCCGGCTCCATCCGGATGTGCTTCTGATGGACATCCGCATGAAGGGCATGGACGGCCTGGATGCCGCGAAACAGATTCTGGCAAAGGATCCTCAGGCGAAAATCCTCCTCCTGACCACCTTTTCCGATGATGAATACATCGTCAAAGCCCTGAATTTCGGCGTCAAAGGATACCTTCTGAAGCAGGATTACACCAGTATTATTCCGGCTCTGCAAGCTGTCTGCACGGGACAGACCGTCTTCGGTACGGAAATTATTTCCAGGATCCCCGGACTCCTTCAGAAGGAAACGGTCTTTGATTATGAGGCCTGCGGCATTACGGCCAAGGAATATGAGCTGATTACACTGGTAGCCCAGGGTCTCAGCAACCGGGAAATCGCCGGACAGCTGTTTTTAAGCGAAGGAACCGTCCGCAATTATCTCAGCAGCATCCTGGACAAACTGTCCCTGCGGGATCGCACCCAGCTGGCGGTCTTTTATTACCGCCATAAAACCTGAGTCCTCATCCCTTTTCAATGTAAAACCGATCCCGCAGCAGAACCCAGTTGGCCCGGAAAAGCTGCATGATCTGCCAGTACCCGGGCCCCCGCAGGCCGAATTCTTCAATCAGATCAAATTTCCCCTGGAGGCTTCTCACATCCTCGAACCACACCTCATGACGGATGCCGTCCCTCTCATACCGGAAAAAGGGAGATCCGGCCGTCTCATCAAACTGAATGGGAACCCCGTTTTCAATGGCAATCCGTACTGCTTCCACATTTCCAATGGTCTGTGCCCGGGTCACTCCCTGCACAAAGGGGAGGGACCAGTCATACCCATAATTGGGAATTCCCAGACTGATCTTTTCCGGCGGAATTTCCGTAACCGCGTATTCCACCACTCTGCGCACCATATTCAGCGGCGCCACCGCCATGGGTGGGCCATAGGCATACCCCCACTCATAGGTCATGAGAAGCACATGGTCCGCTGCCTCCCCCAGGGCCGGATAATCCTTGCCCTCATACAGAAGTCCCGGCTGGTCAGCGGAGGTTTTGGGCGCCAGCGCCACCGAAACCTGATACCCTTCCGGCCTTAAGGCCTCTGCCGTAGCCCGGACAAATTCGGTAAAAGCATCCCGATCCTCAGCCAGGATATACTCAAAATCAATGTCCACGCCGCCGTAGCCCTTTTCCCGGACCGTATCCAGGAGCTCTCCGATGAGCCGGTTCCGGTACTCCGGTGTCTGTACCACAGAATGAATCAGGTAATTGTTGAAATTTCCATCCGGCCCGATTGGCGTCAGCGTCAGAACCGGCAGGGTCCCGAACATTCCGGCCCGCTCAATCATCCAGAGATCGTCCAGTTCCGGAGGCAGCAGTTCCCCGTAAGCGGTAAAGCCGTAAGAAAAGACAGAAAGCTCTGTCAGATAGGGAAGCGTCTCATCCAGCACCCAGGGACTGATAAACGGATAGGCATAGCCGTTGCTTCGGACACTCCGCCAGGCCCGGCGTTCCCCATGCGGAATCAGAAGCGCCTGCCCCACCGCCAGCTCATAGGGCCAGGTAAGCTGATTATCAAAAATAACGGTCTCCGGGTCTGCTCCGTAAGCCGTCGCAATGGCATCCACACTGTCCCCCTGACGCACCACATAAATTTCCATGCAGGATCCTCCGTTTGACTTTCTCTACAGAGTATGCCCCTTCCTCCGCTTTCATTCCCTCTTTCTATTTTGTTGCCCGCAAAGCATCATTCTTTTTTCCTGACTGTGATGGTTGTGCTTTTCCGGGAAATCGTGTATACTTACAAGAAAACCCCGGATGCCCTTTTTCCCGGGGCAGACATCGAGAACATCAAAGAAAGGCAGGTATCAAATTCACTATGGTTGACCTTGATCCACAAAAGAAAATCCGCATGGCCATGAACGGCCGCATGACCCTGATGTGCGCAGGACTGTTCCTGATTTTTACTGCCGTTACCTCCACGCTCATGTATGGAATCAATCTGTTCATGATCGCCGGCGAAGCAGCCAAGGGAACGGCTGAATACACCGAAATGCTGGAATCCGCAGAGCTCAGCATCACCTTATGCCGTGCCATCGGGATCTGCTTTATCATCCTTACCGTGGCAGAAATCTTTTCCGGCATATGCTGCGTTCGTTTTTCGAACCGCATTGACAAATCCAGATCTACCTGGAAGATCATCATCGCCCTGCTGGCTGTTGAAATTCTGATGCAGGTATTCCTGCTGCTGACACGCATGCTGAATCCCGGAATGCTCTTTACCGCACTGGCCGTTCCCCTCTGCGCTCTCTGGGGTGTGACCCGTTTTCGGAAGCTTGCAAAGGACGATCCGGATCGTGTATACGCCACCGAGCCCCAGAGGAATTCTGTCAGAAAATCCTCCCGTTCCGGAAAGCAGGCGCCCACGGACAAGTCCCTGCGGGAACGGGCCATGATGGATACCTCCGGTTCTGCCTACAGCGTCCCAAAGGGAACTTCCGATTCTCCGGCTGACGTTCCGGAAGAGCTTTCCGATTCCCCGGCCGATGTTCCGGAAGAGCCTTCCGATTCTCCGGCCGTTGACACTGAGAAAGCTTCAGCCCCGGAACACGACTCTTCCGAAGAGGAAGCCTGATCCCCGGTTTCGCAGAAAACCGGCCAGGCCTCCATTCATCTATCCGATTACCGGATTTCGTCAAAAACCGCATATCCGTCCGCCGGTTTCTCCCAGCCGGACGAACATGCGGTTTTTTAACAGGCTTTTCCGTCACATCCAAACAGCTTCATCTTTTTCGTACATTCTTCTTCCACGGCAGCCACAGCTGACGGAATCAGATCGATGATTCCCTTATTCACACTGGAAAAATGCTCCATCTCTGCCTTTACGGCAGCCACATTGATATCCGTAAAAATATTGACCTTGCTGATCCCCTCCCGGATCGCCTGACGGAAATCCTCGTCTGTCAGCCCGGAACCGCCGTGCAGCACCAGAGGAACCGAAACGTTTTCGGCAATGGTGCGGATCCGCCGGAAATCCAGCTTCGGCGGAAGCTTATACGCGCCATGGGCATTTCCCACCGCAATGGCCAGGGCGTCCACCCCTGTTTTTTCCACAAAATCCTTTGCCATATCGGGATCCGTAAAATACCTGGAGGGATCCTGCATCCGGGAATTCCCCTCCGCAGAGTCTTCATTGTCCCCCACATGGCCCAGCTCACCTTCGATGGTCGCGCCGTAGGAATGGGCAATATCAGCCATCTCCTTTACCTTCCTGACATTTTCTTCATAGGAATCCGTTGAACAGTCATACATAATGGAACTGAAGCCCAGCTCAAGAGCTTTGATGCAGGTATCATACTGCAGACCATGGTCCAGATGAACCACCACCGGAACCTTTGCCTTCTTCGCCATGGGAAGCAGATAGTAGGATACTTCCTCCAGCGGTCCATAGGGCAGCAGAATTTCCGCCGTTCCCACTATCACCGGCGAGCCTGTGGCTTCCGCCGCCTGAAAAATCCCTCTGGCAAGCTCCAGATTCACCGCGTTAAACAGTCCCACCGCATAATGCTGCTTTCTGGCCGGGATCAGTACGTCATTCATATTCACCAGCATTTTCTTTATCCTCCTCTATTGACCGGCTTTTTTCCAGCCCTTTTCGATACGTTTTTTCAGCTCGGACAATGGCTTCAGGCCTCCCAGGGCATCGTAGGAAGCCACACAGCAGGCGCCTGTGGCCGAAGCCAGCCGGACGCTTTCCTCCAGGGATTCCCCTTCCAGCATCGCAGTCAGGAATGCTGCAATGCTGGTATCCCCGGCTCCTGTCCCGGAAAGAACCTGATCCGGCACATAGCTTTTTTCAAAGCCGCATTTTCCGGACCATTTTTCGAAATCCAGCTCCGCTCTCCGGCTGATTCTCTCCAGAATCTGCCGGTTCGCGGTCTGATAATACATCCCAGGCGCCCCGCATTTGATCAGAAGAACCTTCGCCCCCATTTCCATACAGCGATCCGCCAGCGGCTTTACATCCTTCTCCACATCCAGAATTTCCGTGATATCCCTGCCTGCCGCCCGTTCCTTCCACTGTTCAAACCGTTCCCTGTCCAGCATACAACACAATTCCTCCACGCTTGGCTCAAAAAAATCCACATAAGGAAGCACACGCTCCAGAATCCTTTCCCAGTCTGCCTTTCCCTCTTCGGAATCCGGATCAATGGCCGCCAGATCGAGAGATGTGGCGGCGCCGCAGCCCTGAGCCCTTTTCATAAGTGCCACCATCTCTTCCCCATCCTCCTGATACATGGACCGCATCAGCGGCGGATAACCAAAATGAAGCAGTGCCGTTTCCTCCAGTGCCTCCCGTGGTACATCTTCAGCCCGGAAGGAATCATTTGCCCCCGGATTATGCAGGAAAATCCGGTCAATCCCGGGAACCGCCAGAACCACAGAATAGGACGTGGATTCCTCTTCGGAGACCGCCATCCGGACATCCGCCTGATAATTTCTCAGGATACTGCAGACCAGATCGCCGAAGGCATCCTTTCCGATTTTCCCGATCAGGGAAACCTCCGCGCCCAGAAGCTTCATGGCAAGTCCCGTATTGGCCACGGCTCCTCCGGTATGTACATCCACATCCTTCATGTGAACCAGCTTTCCCGGTGTCAGAATATCCGTCAGCTTTTCCACCCTTTTCGTCGGAAATACCGGTGTAATATCCAGGCAGATATGACCCGCCACAATTACTTTTTTCTTCATGTTACTGCCCTTCATCCTCTCATTTGCCCAATCTTACCATATTCCAGGTGGCTTTTTTCATCAGGGACTCCATGGTGCCGCCGTCCACTCTGGAGCGGTCTGTCTGAACCGGAACCACCCTGGATTCCAGAGGACCGTTGACCGCCTTCAGGTCTTCGCTCTCCAAAACCACATGTTCCAGAACCCGGTATCCTTCAAAGGCCCGGATATCCGTCTGCAGCACCAGGTCCTCCTCCAGATTCCGGTTGACGGCAAAAAGCACCAGCTCTTCTTTTTCCTCGTTGTATACGGCAATGCTTTCCAGATCGCGAACCTTCTCATGGGTCGCCGTATCATGCACAGGCGTCTGAACCATGGGCTGAATCGCCGTTCCTCTTCCATATCTGGACGTATAGAAGAACGGATAGAAAATCGTCTGCTTCCAGGCTGATCCGCCGCCCGGCTCTGTCATAATCGGCGCGATCACATTCACCAGCTGGGCCAGACAGGCCATTTTCACCCGGTCTGCATGCTTCAGCAGCGTGATCAGCATCAGCCCCACCAGCAGCGCGTCCTCGAAGGTGTAAATATCCTCCAGCAGTCCCGGCGCTTTCTGCCAGGGCCGGTTCTTCATGGTATCATTATCAGACTGGCTGGAATGGAACCAGACATTCCACTCGTCAAAGCTGATTTTGATATCCTTCTTTCCGCGTTTGATGGCCTTTACGTAATCACAGGTGGCTGCAACGGTTCGGATAAAGAGATCCATATCATCGGATTTCGCCAGGAAATCAGCCGTGTCATTCTCCGCGTTTCCATAATACTGATGCATGGACACATAGTCCACATAATCATAGGTATGCTCCAGCGTAACGGCTTCCCATTTGGGGAAGGTAGGCATGCCAAGGAATGAGCTTCCACAGGAAACCAGCTCAATCTCCGGATCAATCTGCTTCATGGCCTTAGCCGTCTCCGCCGCCAGCCGTCCATATTCCTCCATGGTTTTATGGCCAATCTGCCATTCTCCGTCCATCTCATTTCCCAGACACCATACTTTGATATTGTGGGGATCCGGGCTGCCGTTCCGGATCCGCAGATCACTGTATCTGGTTCCGCCCGAATGATTGCAGTATTCCAGCAGATTCAGCGCATCGGAAATTCCTCTGGTTCCCAGATTAACAGCCATCATCACCTGACTTCCGGCCTTTTTGGCCCATCTGGCAAATTCATCCAGACCCACCTCATTGGTTTCCAGGCTTCTCCAGGCCAGCTCCAGCCGCCCCGGGCGCTGTTCCACCGGACCTACACCGTCCTCCCAGAAATAGTTGGATACGAAATTTCCACCCGGATAGCGGACAATGGGAACCCCCAGCTCCTGCACCAGCCCGATCACATCCTTCCGGAATCCCTCTTCATCAGAAAGCGGATTGCCTGGCTGGTAGATACCGTCATACACCGCACGTCCCAGATGCTCAATAAAAGAACCGTAAATTCTCCTGTCCACCCGGTCAATGGTGCTGACCGGATCAATGATCATACTTGCCTTTTTCATCCGTTTTATCCTCCTGTCTAAAGTACACTGCTCCGGCACTTCTGCATTATTTTCTGCGATAAAGAGCCAGAACCCAGTCAGAATGCCCTTCCAGTCTCTCCATCGGCGTGAAGGTCACCTCTTCTCCGCCTTTCACCTCTGCAAAATAGCTCTTTCCTCCGCTTACCGGATCTGCCCAGTAAGCATCAAAGCTTCCCTCATAGCCTCTCAGATCCACCGTAAAGGGATGATGGTTATAATCATAGCAGAACACAAAATCCTCTCCCGCGAAAGCGGAAATCCGGTCGTACTTTTCTCCCTGTCCTCCGGTGATCAGCTCCTGAGCGGGCCTTCCGTTCTGATAATCCACACTTTCCATCAGCTCCTTCAGATGCTTCATCTGCATGCCTCCGATATTGTGCAGAGCCGTATCCCAATCCTGCCATACGCCGAAGGAACCCTTCTGATCCCGTTCCTTTTTGAAAAACTGCATAATGGCATTATCGCCGAAGGTATGGCCGAAGGCGCCTGCAAATACGGACCAGTACGCGTATCTTCTGGTGTCCCAGGCCTGCCAGTAGGGCTGGGTTTCATCGTGAAGCCCCTGGAGAATCTGCTCATAGGAAGGTTCACCGTCAACAGTGGGTTTTGCAGGAGTCCGTCCGAGATCTCGCTCCACGTATTTCCAGTTGTCTTCTCCGAAATGGTCCG
The DNA here is from genome assembly GCA_034101475.1 of Candidatus Limivivens sp. Classification (GTDB taxonomy): domain Bacteria; phylum Bacillota; class Clostridia; order Lachnospirales; family Lachnospiraceae; genus Limivivens. The sequence goes on along the minus strand of JAXEJQ010000080.1, from coordinate 20,451 downwards.
GATTCTTTCCATTGTCATCCCAGGCCCCCAGAACCGTCTGGTCATACCTTCTGTGCCCGGACTGGAACATGTTAAAGCACAGCCATTCCTCCTCATGGAACCAGAGGGAAGAGGAGGTTCTGCCAAAGGGGTGGAAGCCCACAAGCTGATCCCTGCTCTCCGTCCGAAGCCGTCTTCCGATATGGTTAAACACCTCCGGGGCGGCATCCCCTTTCACGTCTCCGCCCACCAGCCATAAAACGTTGGGACGGTTTCCGAACCTTTCCAGGAGAAAATCCAGATATTTGTCCACATTTTCCATATTCAGATGGCCATTGGCCACATGGCAGCCCCAGGTGGGAAGCAGCGCCATATAAAGTCCAAGCTTTTCCGCGATATCCACTATGGCTTCTGTTCTCTGCCAGTAGCCGCTCTCCGTATCCGGCGCGGCATAGTCACCGTCTTTCAGCGCATAAGCCCCGTCCACATTCTTCTGGGGCCACTCATGGATCAGCGTAGCCTGAATGACATTGTAGCCCTTTTCCTTCCGGTTTCTCAGATAAATCTCCGCTTCTTCCGGCGTAAGCCTGGAAAAAAGCAGCCAGGCCGTATCTCCCAGCCAGAAAAACGGCTGATCTCCATTGCAGAGATACCTGTGATTTTTACTTACCTGCAGTGTTCCATTTTCCCATGGTTTCATTTTGATTGTACCTCACCTTTCTGCTTTTACTCTCACATCTGTTCCGTATCTTTCCAGATACGATCCGCAAACCCCTTCGGGCTCATTCATAATAAGCCACATTTCCCAGCGCCTTCTTCCACGCTTTCTGATAGTTTGCTTCCACCTGATCCATTCCCAGTTCCTTTGCCTGGGACTGCATACTGCTCCAATAGAATTGAAATTCTTCTTCATTTTTTGCGTAAACCATTTTCCAGGAAATATCCCGGACAATTTCCCCGATGGATTCAATCTTCGCTTTCATCTCATCGGAAACGGAGGGAATCATGTTGACGGCCATGGTCGATTTGGCAATCATATCATGCTCCTCAAGATACCCGGCAATGGTATCTGTTCCCAGCATTTCATGAACCTCCTGTTCTACCAGAGTCAGATCCCGTTCACGGGTGGACGGCCAGTACCGATAGCTGATGGAATAGCCATTCTCCATCAATGTGGCTGCCTGCAGGCCCAGGGAATTAAAGGGGCCCATACCATCCTGAAAGCTTCCACCCCCAATCTCCTCCGGCATCCTGTCTTCTGTTTTGTTGTCAATAATTTCCCAGCCTTCTTCTGTCACGCGGGGGGCTCCGTCTTCCCCATACTCCCAGGTAACGCCTTCCGGCCCGTTGTACAGGAAACACTCGACTTCGGAATCGTACAGCCAGTTCAGAAACTCACAGGCCTTCTCCGGGTACTTGCTGTTGCTGCTGACGGCCAGATACCAGTTCCGGCCGATATTCTGATCCGGCGCCTCGTAAATCTTCATATCTGCCGCCGGGATGCTCACATAACCGTCCGGCGCCTCCGGATTGTTCACATGGCCGGAAGCCGTGTCGTTGTAGGTGCCGGTCAGCCAGGAAAACCAGGAAAACAGGATGCGCCCTCTGCTGTACTTTCTCTCCATGTTCTCATAGGTCTGGGTTCTGGAATCCGGATCCAGAAGCCCCCGCTGATTCGCTTCAAAATAAAAATGAAGAGCGCGTTTATAGAAGCTGTCATCCGACAGAATCGAGCGGGTGGTTTTGTTTATCACATCCGTTTCCATCAGATGGGAAACATACTCTGTATCAATGCCATAAAAATAGGAAAGAGCCGCAGCCTCCAGCGCCGAATATTTATCCCAGTCTGAAAACAGAGAAAACCCGTATACTTTTTCTCCATTCTCTGTGTACGGCTTCTCCTGAACCATTTTTTCCACCACATCCAGATAATCCTCCAGTGTGGAAATCTGGGGGGATCCGGCCTTTTTATAGGCATCCCACTGGAGCATGGGCAGCCAGTTAAACGCATTGTCGGAGGTGGGACCTACCGCCAGAGGCATGGCATACAGATGGCCGGTCTCGCCGCTGTTGAAAACTCTGGAATAAGAAACAGCCTTTTTATATTCCTCCGTTTCAAAAATAGCCGGCAGCAGCTCACTGTATTCGTCCAGGGGCAGAAGCAGCCCCGCGTCCACGGCCATCTGGGCCTGATCCAGACTGCGAACCCCCAGAATATCCGGAAGAGTTCCCGCCGCAATATACTGCTTCAGTTTCTGTTCCACTTCCGAACCCGTATTCTGAAAATCCACTTTGATTCCCGTATCCTCATACAGCCGTTTCGCCGCCCAGCCTTCCCAGATACCGGCATCCCGGGTCACAGCCTGCTGGATATAGGCCTTCAGCACAACCTCCTGACTGCCGCTCTCCTTTGTCTGCTCCCCCTCCCCGCCTCCACAGCCGGAAAGCATCCATGCACCAAGCAGCAGAAGCACAGCCATTCCTGTTTTCCTTTTTTTCGCCCCGTTTCGCTCTGTTCCCCTCAACTTTGTGCCTCCTGCCCCTTTCTTGCAATTTATCGTCCTCTCTGCTATAATCACAACATTGTAACTGTTCAGAGCCAACCTCCAAAATGCTTCGTATTTCGTCGGTGTGGCGTATCCGCCAGATAAAATTTCAAAAACAGCCTTAAAAATGCAGGCATTTTACGTCTGTTTTTGAAATTTTGCCTGGCTCTGAACAGTTACACAACATCAATTATAACAGATATGACAAAGTTTTCCTACAAAAGAGGATAAAATAATGATAAAAAAAATCATCTCCGGCTATTACTCCCGCATGCTGCTGTTCTGTATTGCCGTCGTCTGCACCGTGACGATCACTCTGTTCTTCCTCAGCAGCTCCCTGATCCGCCAGCAGGAGCAGACAAAATATCTGCAGAATTACGATATTGCGCTGAACAATCTCTCCTCGATCCTTTCTGCAAAGGAACAGTCTCTGGCGAATTCGCTGACGCCTGTGTTTTCCAGCTCCTCACGCTATCAGATACTCTGCAGGCTCTGCAAGGATAAAAGTCTTTCCAGCTCTTCAGTCAGCTATTCCCTGATTCAGATGTTCCGGGAAATCTGCCAGTACGACCAGTACTGCGTCGGAATCCTGCTGCGGACCGGAAATGGACGTCTGTTTCAGTACAGTCTGGTTTATGATACACTGATTCCCGTTCCCCTGAACCTGACCAGCGGGGTCACTTTTACCCCTTATCAGCTTCAGGTTCTTTCCGATGCCCAGCTTTCTTCCCTGAGCCAGGAATACGAAAAACCCGCCAACCATGTTTTCGGACTCTGCAGCACGCTTTTTGATTATCAGGGTACCTCCATGCTTCCCTTCGGCCAGCTGATCATCCTTTACTCCACCTCAGAGTTTACCAACTCCGTCACGGCTGCCCATCTGGATGAAGCCTGCATTTTCACCCTTACAGACAAAAGGAAAAATATCATCTATTCCTCCGGCGGCAACTATGAATCCACCGATCACCTTCTTCTGCCGGATTTCTCCAATGACGGAGCTTTCTCTTCTGTTTCCGGCCGCCAGTCCTTAAACGGCGAAAATTATTTTTATTCTTTTTCCTGGAACCGGGACTATGATTATCTGACCAGCTACCAGATTCCTGTTTCCAGAATCGGTCAGAACTCATCCGGACTGATTCTGGCGGCACTGGCTTTCCTGATCTGCCTTTCCTCGATTCTGCTTTACGTGTTTGCCCTGCACAGATCTGACCGGAAAATAAAGGCAATCCAGGCCGGTATGAGCCGGGTCGGCCAGAATAATCTGGATTATCGCCTGACTGTTCCGAAAAGCAACGATGAATTTACTCAGATCATCCACAGCTTCAACGGCATGTGCGATGAGCTTCAGAGAAATGTGGAAAAGGCCTATCTCTATGAAATTTCCCAGAAAAAAGCGGAGCTGTATGCCATGCAGACCAGCATCAACCCCCATTTTCTCTACAACACTCTGGAACAGATCCGTGTCCAGGTCATGCAGGGCCATTACAGTGATGCTTCTCAGATGATTCTGCTTCTCTCCAAAATGTACCGGAATCAGACCCGCCGCAATCTGTACGTTTCCATCGGCGAGGAGCTGAATCTCTGTGAAAACCTGATCAATCTGTATATGTATCGGTTTGGAAATTTCGAGTACGAATTTCTCATTGATCACTCCCTGAAAATTTACGGTCTTCCGAAAAATACGCTGCATCCTCTGATTGAAAACTATTTTACCCACGGTCTCATTCCGGGCCGGGATGACAACCTGCTCACCGTATCTGTCCATTCTGTCATGGAAGCAGACACCGAGTGGCTGGAATTCAACATTGATGATAACGGAGCTTCGATTTCTCCCGAGGATCTGGCTCTGCTGCGTGAAAAGCTCTCGCAGCCGGTACTGGACCGCAGGGAGGATAATGGATTTGCGCTTTCCAATGTGAACGCACGCCTGAAGCTGGTATTTGGGGACGCCTCTCAACTTCAGGTTTCCCGCAGCACAGAAAGCGGCGGCTTCCGGGTCACTTTCCGGATTCCGCCGATTCTGCCGGAAAACCTTCACTGAGCAGGCTTGGGCGCGCTTCGGTGAAAAGGTGGCGCTTTACACGAAGTGCGACCGCAGGCGCGTTTCGGTGGGTTCTCTCTGCGTTTTATTGCCGGACTCCGCAGCTGCAGAGAACCCTTCCCGGGACTCGGACAACGGCTCCGATGAGCTAACCTCCAACTTCGACTAAGACGCTCAGGAATGCCTTCGCGCCTAAGTCTGCGTAGGAGGTGGATCTCATCTCGCCTAAAACCGTCCTTAAATGTCCCGTGAAGCGGTTTCTCTGCAGCGGCGGCTGATCCATCCCTCTTCCGCTGATCCTTTTCCACCGAACGCGGCCTGCGCCCGCTGATCCCGTGGAGCCTCCGCTGATCCTTTTCTCCGAATGCGGCCTGCGCCCGCTGATCCCGTGGAGCCGCCGCTGATCCTCCGGCCCTTATACTGCAGTGTACAGGCCAGCCGTTTCGCTGCTGCATCTGCCCCTGCCCGCGGGAAAAAATGGTTCTTTCGCTCATTTGGGGATGAGGCGCAGATCCCTGCAGATTTCCTGGCAAACGATAGGAACATTTTCGCAGTTTTCCGAGCATAGCGACGGGGACTTTGTCCGACCACGGTTTGATGGAGGCAAAGTCCCCGTCGATAAGCGGCGCAGGAAAACCAGAAAATGGACGTGTTTGCCCGGGAATCTGCCGGGAGCTGCAGCCTTCCCCAAATATGTGAAAGAACCACCCTGTGTTTCAGACGGACACCAGCAGCGAAATCTCCTCCTGCTTCCCTTCATAGGAAATTTCCATCTTCTTCACACTTCCATCCCCCCGAAAATACCTCACCTGCCAGCGTTTTGGATACTTGTAGCTTCCTTCCGCCGCTCCCAGGATCAGTGTTTTCTTTCGGTCGTCATATCGCACAGGAATGGACGCATAAGCGCCATTCTGATAATCATAATTTTCCCCGTTATCAAAATAACAGTCAAAGGAGCCATCCGCCCCCTCATAAATCTCCAGCGTATCTGCCATCCCGTCCTTCGCTTCCGCCATACTCAGCGGAATTACGGAACCAGCCCGCAGGAACACCGGCTGCCACCCGATGGGCGCGTCCACGGTGATGCTCTGGCCGCCTTCAAAATATTCCTTTGTATTTTCCTGATACCATCCGGTTCCTTCCGGCAGATAAACCGTCCAGCGCTGGGGACGGTCCAGCTTCGTATCCTCCGGACCGTACTCCATGGCCTCCGTTACCGGGCAGACCAGATAAGAGGGACCGTACAGGAATTCTCCGGACAGCTCTTTTACTCTGGGATCCCCGGAGAAGTCGAACATCAGGCTTCGCAGGATGGTATAGTCCTCTGTCTCCACCTTTCTGGCCAGAGAATAGCTGTAAGGCAGCATCTGATACCGGAAATGGATACAGCGCGTGATCGCGTCATAATATTTGTCGCCCGGCTCCCCGAAATTCCAGGGTTCCCTTGGGGTATCCGTTCCATGGGAGCGCATCATGGGCAGAAAGGTGCCGAACTGCAGCCAGCGGGTATAAAGTTCCCGGTAGCCCAGGTCTTCCACCCCCCGTTCAAAGAGTCCGTGCCAGAACCAGGGGGCCTCTGCCTCCGGATTGCCGCTCATACGCCGGTACCCGTTGGTATTTCCCGCAAAGAAAGCCCCGATATCCAGGGTCCAGTAGGGAATCCCGGACATACACATGCTCAGCCCCTCCGCGATCTGCTTCCGGAAAACCTCCCAGGTTGCCATAATGTCCCCGGACCACAGCACCACTCCGTACTGCTGAATGGAAACGGAACCGGAACGGGTCAGATTTACCACACGTTTTTCCCGGCTGGCCGCCGTCTGATGCTCATAAATCCCTTTCGCATGAGCCAGGGCGTAATTGTTTGCCACCCGCGCGTCAAAATAGCGGGTCAGATTCTCCTTTGCCAGCTCGTACCGGTCTTTTTCCGGCCGTTTTTCCAGTCCGTTCCAGTCCGGAGTAAAGGGCTCTGTGGAGTCACACCACCAGGCGTCACAGCCTCCTGGCACCAGCTCCCGTTCACACTGTTCCCAGTACAGATCCCGTCCTTTGGGGTTAAAGGCGTCATAGGTGGAGAGGTTCGCCAGAAGCGTTCCGGCATTCATCATTTCCTGGTTGTTCTCACAGCCTTTATTCATGTTTGGCCAGATGGAAATCATAAACGCGATATCCTCCTGATGAAGGGCATCCGTCATGCCCTTCAGATCCGGGAACCGCTCCTTATCCATGATTTTATTTCCCCATTTTCCCGATTCCCAGGACTGCCAGTCCAGTACCAGGCAGGAAACCGGAATGTTTCGTTTCTGAAACTGTGCTGCTGTATTCAGAATATCCTCCTGGGAAACATAGCGCTCCTTGGACTGTATATAGCCGAAGGCCCAGCGGGGGAGCAGCACCGCCTTTCCCGTCAGGGTGCGGATCCCGTGGATCAGCTGATCAAAGTTTTCTCCGGTAATCACATAATAGGCGATCTGATCCACCGCGTCAAAGGTTATGGTAATCTGATTTTCCTTTTCCTCGTAAGTCATCAGACAGCCCGCATCAAAAAGCAGCCCATAACCTTTGGAGGAGAGGAGAACCGGCATGGGAATCTTCATATTGTTCTGATAAAGATATTCCGTTGTGTTCCGGTAATTGAAGGTTCCGTTTTCCTGCTGGCCCAGCCCGTAAAGAGCCTCCTCCGGATCCAGCTGAAAGGAAATTCTGGCGGAATACGCTTCGCCAGTTTTGACGGTGGACGCATTTTCCACAAAGGAACGCTCACCGTCAATGGTTTTCCGGGTGACAATCCGTGCTTTTCCGCCTTCAATCCGGTATGCGAAAATCTCTCTTTTTTCAAAAACATACGCTGTCTGGGTAAGAAGTGTCTTTCCGTCCCGTTCAAAACTCCGGGCTTCTTTTTCGGTCCCCGGCAGACAGAGAAGCTCCGGATACGTCTCTTTGCTGACAATACACATGCCCGGGGCCTGTTTTCCCCCGTCCGGTGTGCAGATCACACGGGTGATAAAACCGATCTCTGTTCTCATACCTTCCTCCTCAGAACGGCAAAGCCGTTTCGTTTCATGGGAATCCGCTCCTCATAAACACAGTCGTTGAGATAATCATACATGGGAGCCTCGGTCCGGACCACCGTGTCCTCTGCAGTAAAGTTAAAGACAAAATAATAATCCTCTGAGTCCAGAGTCCGGTGCACCACTTCCACCCGGTTTTGGGCTTTCACCGGATTTTCCTCAATTCCGCTGTGCCTGCAGAAATAACGCAGCAGGGCACCCACTGCTTCCTCCTCCAGGTCCGTGCCCATATAACAGGCTTTTCCGGCACCATAGGTATTTTCACTGACAATCATAGCACCCTTTTTGTAATCCGTCAGATAGGTTCCCAGAGCATTTGCCGATCCGCCCAGCAGATCGCACCACAGGCCGTCACTGGTTACAAATTCTTCCCCGTCCAGCACCAGGCGGATCTGGTTGTGATTCTGGGCGAAAATGGGCTCCACTTCCTCCACCGTCACTCCGAACACATCGGTAAGCCCTGCCGGAAGGGTTTCGGTGTAGCCCACATTGTCCCCGTTTTTCGCAGAGGTCAGGAAAGTGGCCAGCAGCGTTCCTCCCTGGGCTACGAAGCTTTTCAGCTTCTCCTGCATCGCTTCTGTCAGGACAAAAGCGGCGGGAAGGATCAGCAGCTTATACCTGGAAAGGTCCGCATCAAAGCCAATGACATCCGCATTGACACCATGCTCTTCCAGAATCCGGTACAGCCGTCCCGCATAATCCAGGTACTTAAAATCCGGATCGTTCACCGGCTTGATCCGCAGCGCCCAGTGGACATCATAATCCACACAGATGGCTGCCTGATTTGCGAATCCGGCCTTTTCCAGAGGCTCCAGCCTCTTTAAAAGGGCCGCCGTGTCCTGCATCTCGTAATAGCGCCGCCTGGGGACGCCGTCCATGTCCACAATGGCATAGTTCAGCTGTTCTGCCCCGAAGGGAAAGGTCCGGAACTGGAAATGCAGCATCATCTCCGCACCATGAGCCAGGGACTGGATCACCGCCTGCTTCAGTGCTCCCGGATTGGGCTGTACCCGCCCGGTTCCGCCGAATTTGTGGCCGCCGCCGGACATAAACTCCATCACCCAGAAGGGTGCGCCCTCCTTGATGCCTCTGGCAAAGGCATAAGGGAAGGAATCCACACAGGCATCCCGCAGTCCCGGATAGAAATCAAATCCATAGCAGTCCAGATCCCTGGTGCTCTGATAATAATCAATGCTGTTGGTGGCCAGACCGGTGCCGTTGGTGGTTACCGGCTGATCGGTGTACCGGTGCAGAATTTCCTCCTGTACCTTCTGGTATTCGATCTGGGATTCACTGGCAAACCGCTCAAACTCCAGACGCAGGGTCGGGTTTTCAAAATATACCGGAAGCGTCTGAATCGCACTGACCTCAATGGTATTCACCGGAATCCGGATCTGGTCAAAGCTTTCATAATCCTGGCCCCAGAAAATATTGCCGCTGCGGCGGTTGTACGCCTGGATGGTTCCGTACTTCTTCTCCAGCCATTTTCCGAATTTCTCCTGACACAGGGGACAATGACATCTTCCGGAAGCCTCCTGAGCCGGTTCATTGTCGATCTGGAACCCGGACACATAAGGATTCCTTCCGAAACGCTTTCCGATTTCTTCCGCAATTTTCGCGGAGTATTCCCGGTACACGGGATTATTGTAGCAGTAAAAGCGCCGTCCGCCGAAGGGCCGCTTTTCGCCCCGGTTATCCACATAGAGAACCTCCGGATGCCGGGACACCAGCCAGGAAGGCGGGCAGGCCGTGGGGGTACAGATGATGCTCCTGATTCCGGCCTTTCCCAGACGATCCACCGCATCCTCCAGCCAGTCAAAGTCATATTCACCCTCTCCGGGTTCCATCCGGCACCAGGCAAATTCTCCCATTCGCACCGTATTAATGCCGGATTCCATTAAAAGCTTCAGATCATGTTCCAGCTCCTCCGGGGTTTTATGCTCCGGATAATAAGCCACTCCATAACGCATAATGTGTTCTCCTTATTCTTTTCCAGTAAAATAGACATCTGCAGCCTGAGTCCGCTCCACCTCCCGGTCCAGAGTCAGCGTCAGAATCCTGTCCGGCTGAGAATCCTCCAGCCCCGAAAGATCAACGGAAAAGCCTTCTGTCGTCCGGGTGAAGGGTACCGGATCTCCATGGAAGGTTGTCAGCGACTGAATCTGGTATCCGGTAAACGGAATCAGCTGTCCGGAGCAGGCCTTCTGATCCAGAACGTGCAGATAAATTTTATTTCCCTTTGAGGTGGTTCCGTAAACATTGTCCACAGGTTCAATGGGGCCGCCCCGGGTACCGTATACCGCGTCCCCATACTCCTTCAGCCAGGCACCGATCTCCCGCATCCGGTTTTTCACCTCATCGGAAAGCTTTCCGTTTCGGTCCGGTCCCACATTCACCAGCCAGTTTCCGTCCCGGCAGATGACATTTGCCATCATCCGGATCAGCCAGTCGAAATCCGATACCGGGTCATCCGGCATCCATCCCCAGGAGCATCCGCTGCAGACACACATGTTTTTCTCCCAGGGCACCGGAAGAATTTTTCCGGTAATCTCATGGGAACCCTCGTCACAGTAGAAATCTCCCTCATAGCCGGACCGGGGATTCAGCAGGGTTTTCGGATTGTAGCTGCGCACAATTTTGTTCAGCTTTACCGGCTCCCAGAACCAGGCACTGGAGGTATCGCTGCCCTTGTGAGCCAGCCAGCCGCCGTCGTACCACAGGATATCAATGGGGCCGTATTTGCTGCAGAGCTCCTCCACCTGGCCGTAACACTGATCCTTCATCAGCTTCGCATTCTCCGGCAGGCCTTCCGGGTCAAAATACCCCGGGAACCGCCAGTCCATGGGAGAGTAATAAAGCCCCACCCGCATGCCTGCCTTTCTGGCAGCCTCCACATATTCCTTTACAAAATCCCGTTTCGCGCCATGCTGAAAGCTGTTGAAGCCCTCATAGCTGGCCGGGCTGTCCCAGAGGGAGAAGCCGTCATGATGGCGGGTCACCATCACCATGTATTTCGCGCCGAAATCCTTCGCCAGATCCGTCCATTCCTCCATGGAAAAATCCCAGGGAATGAACTCATCTGCCAGGGCCTCATACTCTTCCTTCGGAATTTTTTCGTTAAACCGGGCCCATTCTCCTCTTCCCAGAATGGAATACAGTCCCCAGTGGATAAACATCCCCACCTTGGCGTCTCTCCACCAGGTTAAGTCCTCCGGCGAAAGCTTCAGCTCCGGGCATTTCACACCGCCCAGGCTCTTCAGGTTAATGCTGCTTTTCAGCATGGATTTCAGCTCTGCGCCTGTCATTTCTCTCGGTAACTTTGTAGCCATTTTCATCCTCCTGACTCAGGGATGCCGCCCTGCGATCCGCCGGCTTCTGACATCCCTTCTGTTCTGCGTTTTTATTCCTCGTATAACCAGTCCAGGGTTTCCAGCCCCTCTCCGCCCAGATTGGCATTTCTGGGCCTGAAAACAGTTTTGCTGTCCACCACTCCGGCAATTAAAAAGGCGCCGGTTCCGAAATAAATTTCATGAGTTCCCTTTTCATAACGATAGGCATGAATGTTGACGGGCGGACAGGCCTCCGCTTTCATGGCACTTTCGTACACCACCGCCAGACCACCCCGGTCATCGGCATGGGTGTTTGTTTCCAGATCCGGAAGCTGCAGCCATTCCACGCCTCTGGCATTCAGATAGCCCACCAGCACATAGGAATCCTGGGGCAGCTCCAGCCTTATGGTAACCCCTTCTTCAATGGCAGCTCCCAGCCCCATCCGGACTCCGGTAAGTCTGGAAAGCTCCGGAGCCAGATTGAGAATCTTACAGGAACAGTCCGAAAAGATGCTGACCTCTCTGGTAAGCTCAAAGGTTTCACAGCTTTTCTCTCCCAGAAGCCGGTAAGGCGCCGGCTCCAACGGCTCTGCCGTCACTTCCCTGGTATGGTCCGCGGGCCAGATACCCGTCTTCAGCTCAGCCAGATGCTTCCGGAAATTTTCATATTCCTTCTCATACTCCGGCAGACAGGCGGCCCAGTGGCCATAGGTTTCTCCATTGGGGAAGGGAATCTTCCGCTGGGGAGTCTGCATACTGTTGGCATAGAGATAGGTCTGCTCCGTCAGCGCTGTCAGCTTCCGGTATTCCTCCAGAGCTTCTCCCATCAGCTCCTCCGCCTTCTGCAGATGAGCCAGATCGCCTCTGCACTTTTCGTCCATGGTATATTTATACCACAAAATCTCCATAGCTGCCTCAATCTTTTTGTTATAATTTCCCGTCATATGAGAAATGGCTTTGGCATCGGTATACAGGCGTACCAGCTCCGGATTGCCCCGCCCCTCTGCTTCCAGCACCTCTTCTGCCAGATCCAGGGCCTTTCCGGCATGAAGGGCCGTTTCTTCCACACAATCATAGGGTGTTTCCCCGACATGGGGCTCCCCGGCCAGCTCCTTCCTCAGATAATCATCCGGCTGTTCTCCCTTTCTGGCAACAGAGTTCCACAGTTCTTTGTTTGGGCGGAAACGGGTCACATTGGTAAACTGGCTCATGGTCATACCCAGGCTCATGGTCTGCCGGTTTCCTTCGGTAATCCCCACCCTACCCAGAATTTTCGGTGCACACTGGGCCGCATGCTCCTGGGCATCCAGAAGCTTTCCGGCCGAAATCCGGCTGATGTGATAATGGTCCGCGAAAACATTGATCCAGTGCTCCCGCTCTGTATTTTCCTCCCGGTCCGGATTCCAGGCATAGCGGAACCAGGCAGCAAACCAGATGTAATCCCGGTCCATCTGCAGAAGCCTGGGCTCTGCCTTATCCGGCGTGTAGGGCCAGTCCCAGTAAAACAGCGGATAAAGATGGAGACCATTGCAGCCCAGACGGTTCTGCCCTGCCTGCACGCATTTCTGGATAAAGGAGGGAGCGTTGAACTGGAAGGGCTCCAGATCCGCCAGAATATGGATATTCATAATATGAGTAGTACCCAGATCTGACAGAGACCGGTGGATACTCTGCCATTTCCCCCTGGGATAACAGGTGGTCAGACTCTCCCCATTGTATTTCCACATGGTGTACAGGTTGGAATAAATTTTCTTCGCCTCGTTCATGGCGCCGATGGGATCACAGTCATGCCCCCGCAGAATGATGGGCGGCTCCTCAGTCAGGTTCGCTTCCTGAACGCCTTCCTTCACTGCCGGAATAATGGTCTGAATAAACCAGTCCGTCTTGTTCTGGGTGCCTCTCAGAGCTTCTCCCAGGCACACCATCAGACCGATGTGCGGGAAGGATTTGATAAATTCCTTAATGGATTTTCTGGTATAATCTGCCACCAGAGGATGGATATTGCTCTGCAGCAGCTCCAGCCCGTGGGCCTGTGCAAAGGGAAGCGGAATATGGATGTTGTAAAATTTCAGCACCACCCAGATCCCCCGTTTGTCGCACTCGGCAGTCAGCCATCCAAACAGCTCCCGGTTCAGGGCAAATTCTTCCTCTGTCACCTCCAGGGCTTCCGGATAATCCGGAACCTTCACCAGAGAGGAAAAGGGGTGTCCGCTCCAGATATAGAGCACATTGCAGCGCATGTCCAGGAGCATTTCCAGAAATTTCAGCCACATTTCCTTATCGTAAAACCAGGGGAAACGTCCCGGCGTGATCGGATATTCATAGGTCAGACGGGGCGCTTCCACCCTGGTCTTCTGCAGCCCCACAGCCGGTCCCCGAAGCCTGAATACCGGCGCATCTCCGAAAGTGATCTCTTCCGGAAGCTCTCCGCTGCGTTTTACCCGGTCAATCAGTTCCAGGCATCCGTATAAAGCTCCCGTATCACTTCCGCCGCAGATCACCGTAAGTCTGCCCGGACAGGATTCCAGATAAAATCCTTCCCCCTGCGGTGCCCTGGTGTGATAGATCAGCAGCTCCTGCTCCTCCAGCCAGGAAAGGAAAGCATCCTCCGTGCGCACTCCCACATAAATCTTCTTACCCGGAATCAGCCGGTAATCCGCAAAATTTCCGCTGAAAATTTCCTCCCCGATTTCATACCCGGCTTCCCTCAATGCGTCTGCAAGTCTCTGCACTGCGAAATTCACCCGGATATTTTCTGCCTGCCTTCGTAAAATTGTGATTCTTTCCATTCTGTCCTCCGTTTTTTGTATCCTGTTTTTTGCCGGCACGCCGTACTCTGAAAAAAAGGGAGGCCCTTTTCGGTACAACACGCGTGATGGGTTGTAAGAAAAGGGCCTCTGGTATCACTTCATAATCTGTTACTGCGCAGATGCCTTGAACTCTTCCTGGATTGCCTTGTAATCAGCAGAATCTTTAATTCCCTGTACAAATGCGGTCCACTCTGCTTCGCCGATCTGGCCCATAACATACTGTGTACACATTGCGTTCACATCATCAGAAATAATGCTCCACTGTGTATCATAGGTCGTAGACTGCAGCTTCTGGATTTCCTGTTTCAGTCCGGATTCCTCCAGATAGCCAAGGATAAAGTCTTTGATCTCCTGTACATGTTCGATGCTTTCATCAGAAGCACGTTTTGCACCGTCTCTCATGAATTTATCTTTGATCTGATTCTGGTCGGTTTTCAGGAAGATCTGGTTCCATGCGCCGACATAACCATCCTGTCTTGCCTGCTTCATTGCGTCATCGCTGGTATCCTTGGTTCCATCCTCAAGCATTTTGTAGTGAATGCCTTCCACACCGTCGGTCATCATCAGGTTGTAGCCCGGATAGGCTTCTTCGGTTCCGTTGAACACTTCCAGAATCTTCTGGATTTTCTCTTCGGAGCAGCTTGCGCTGATGGCGATACAGGAATCAATATCGGTGTAGTTCGGGAATACGGTGTATGCGCTTTCACCCTGGATCGGCATCAGGCACCATGCTTCCAGATCATCCGGAGTACTTGCATCAAAGATCTTGTTGCTGGTCAGGTCTGCAGACTGGTTCCAGTTGTACCAGGTTCCCAGGAATGCAACGGAATTGCCCGCTTTCCACTTGGAGGTATCGGAATTGTTCAGCGCGAACTCCGGATCCAGTGCGCCTGCTGCATACAGATCCTTCATCCAGTCCAGGAAATCAATATATTTGTCATTGAACTGAATGTACTGATAATCGCCGTTTTCATCCTGATTCCAGTCGGTCTGTCCGGTAAAGGCAACTGCAAATGCTTTCAGATGGGAATCCATGAAGTTGTCGCCGTACCATTCCAGACCGTAAACCTTTTTGCCTTCACCCTCGGTAGCTGCCTGAGACAGACCGATCAGCCAGTCTTTCAGTTCTTCCATGGTGGTGGGTTCTTCTTCATAGCCGTATTTCTTCATCAGATCTCTGCGGACCATAATACCGGAGTTCTGTGCCTGCTCTGCTTTACATCTGGGCAGGATATAGATTCCGTCCTTGTAGGCAGCCTGATCCCAGAAATTCTGATCCCAGTTTTTCATAACCGCGTTGGTCTCTGCGATGCCGTTTCCGTCGTTGAACAGATAGGGAGTCAGATCTACAAACAGACCGGCGTCAACTGCCTGCGCAAAGATCGGATAGTAATAACGGCCGTTCCCTTCTTTGTTGATCTGGATCACATCCGGGGTACTGCCTGCTGCGATCAGGGTGTTTACCTTCTGATCATAATCCTGGTAGTTCACCCATTCAACATCCAGATTCACATCAAACAGATCTTCCCATGCCTGCTCCATTGCACTGTTCTGCTGCGGGCCATAACCCCAGTCAACACCCATGACACTGATGGTCATGCGTTCTTCTGCCGCGGCGCCCATAGCCGGTACAGCTGTCACTGCCATCGCTGCTGCCAGTGCAAATGCGCCTGATTTTCTGAACACTTTTTTCATATCATGTTCCTCCTTTAAAATAAATTGTTTTGGTTTCCCTGTTTTCATTTGAAAACATTTATCTCAGCCCTTTACTGCACCTACCATCATACCTGCCTGGAAATACTTCTGCAGGAACGGATAGATAATCAGTATCGGCAGGACAACCACGACTACGGCTGCCATACGCATGACTTCCTGAGGCACAGCGGTCTGAGCGACAGACTGAATGTCAATCATATCCGAGCTGCTGGCGCCGGAAGCCAGTACCACCTTCTGCACATAAACCTGCAGAGTGGATTTGGAGGTTGTGGTCATATACATAATGGAATTGAAGTAGGTATTCCAGTAACCAACAAAAGCAAACAGGGTCATGGATGCCAGCATGGCCTTGGACAGCGGCAGAACAATCGTTCCGAAAATACGGAGCTGACCGCAGCCATCAATTTTGGCTGCCTCCTCCAGTTCAATGGGAAGAGACTGGAAGAAGGAACGCATCACCATAATGGACCAGGCACCGCAGGCGGAGGGCAGAATACACGCAAAGTAATTGTCCAGAAGCCCCAAGGCCTTGATATTCATGAAATTCGGTACCATACCCGCGGAAAACAGCATGGTAAACATCACGTATTTATTCAGAATTCCCTTTCCCGGAATCGGTTTGGACAGCATATAGGCCAGACCCGCGTTCAGGAACAGGCTCAGCGGTGTTCCGATGGCCGTGATAATCAGTGTGGATTTCAGCGCATTCAGGAAACCGGAACCCTTGAGGATCAGGGAATAGGCAGCCGTTGACCATTTCTCCGGCCAGAGGTTAAAGGCGCCTGCCACATAAGCCGAGGCATCCGTAAAGGACAGCACCAGAATATAGAGGAACGGCACAACCATGGTCGCCGCGATGAGCAGCAGGAAGATCCAGAGAATGGCCTGATAAATATTTTCTTTTACCCGCATTCCCATTTTGTTCTTGCCGCCTGTACTTACTGTACTTACATTAGAACTCATTTTGAACTCTCCTTTCTGATTTTCCGGCGGTTACATGACACCGTCATAACCCTTGCGGCTGGTAATCCAGTTTGTCAGACAAACCAGAGTGGTATTGACAACAGATTTAAACAGACCAATGGCTGTGGTATAGGAATACTGAGTGCTTCCTGTGGCAATACTGTTGTTGAAAATAAAGATTTCAAATACTTCCAGCTTGGATTTCACCAGAGGATTGTTCATCAGATACGTCTGTTCAAAGTCAACGGAGATAATGCTTCCCATACGGAGGATCAGCATAACGATAACAGTGGGCATAATGCTCGGCAGCGTGATCTTCATCATACACTGGAAGCGGTTGGCTCCGTCCATCTTGGCTGCCTCGTAGAGAGACTGGTCAATCCCGGAAATCGCCGCCAGATATACAATGGAGTTCCAGCCCATGCTCTTCCAGAGGGACTGGACAATCAGGATCAGATAAATCCATTTGGTGCTGAACAGATATGCGGTGGGTTCACCGCCTGCCATCACGGCAAGCTTATTGATCACACCCTGCTCCGTGGACAGAAGGAAGAAGGTCAGGCTGACTACGATGGCCCAGGACATAAAGTGCGGCAGATAAATCGAAGTCTGAATAAACTTCTTAAACTTCGCGTTCCGCACCTCGTTCAGAATCATCGCCAGGAAGATCGGTACGGGGAAAGTCAGCAGGTTCAGACCACTGATGACCAGCGTATTCTTTAACATGTTGTAGAATTTTGCATCCTGGAACAGGGTTTTGAAATGCTTCAGTCCCACCCAGGGGCTTCCCAGAATTCCCAGATGGGGGTTATAGTCCTGAAACGCCATCAGAATTCCGCGCAGGGGCATATAAAACATCAGGAACATGACGATCAGTCCCGGAACGCCCAGCAGGTAAATCCAGCGGTATTCCCAGATCTGTTTACGCAGGGTTTTGTTCGTACCTGCATTTTTTTGTTTTCCTTTCATCACTTTTCACCCTCGTATCACTTATTTCGGTTACGAACCGTTCTGGTGATAACTATAACAGTCGAAAAGGGAAGGAACAATTGTACTAATTCAACATTTTTGCACTTTTTTCATATTTTTCAATTTCCGCGCTTCGGACCGGATGTTTGGAAAGGGACGCAGGAGGCGGAAGAGTCCCTTTCCGGGACCCGGACACCGTCTCCGATGAGCTAAGCTCCAACTGCGGCTAAGACGCTCAGGAATGCCTTCGCGCCTAAGCCTCCGTAGGAGCTGGATCTCATCTCCGACGAAAACCGTCCGGTAAATGTCCCGGTAAAGCGGACTCTTCCGCCTCCTGCTGTTTATCTCCAAATATCCGGGGCAAAACGCTCCGGCGTTTCAACCCCTCTCTGCTTCAGAAAAGAATCTTTGTCTGTTTTCCCTTCTCCAGATACACGTTTCTTCGGCTGCTGCCGTACCGGAATTCCACTTCACAGTCCCGGACCGCGGTGACAGCCAGACTTTGCAAAGCGCCGTCCTTCCAGCTCATATCCGCTGTCAGGCCGCCCCGAAGCTTCATCCCCCGTACCCGGCCGCTGTCCCAGGCCTTTGGCAATGCAGGAAGAACCCGGATCAGCCCTTCGTGAGACTGAAGCAGCGCTTCCAGAATCGCCTCCGCAATCCCGAAATTTCCATCAATCTGGAAAGGCGGATGGATGGTGAGCAGATTGTCCTGAACCGATCTCTGCAGAAGCTCCTGAATACTCCTGCCCACTTCCTCTCCTCTTCCCAGTCTTGCGTAAAAACAGGTGATCCAGGCTTTGCTCCAGCCGGTATGGCCGCCTCCATGGCTTAAGCGGTAATCAAGGGTTTTTCCCGCCGCCTCAAACAGCTCCGGCTTCTCTCTGGTAATCTCGTTTCCCGGGTGAAGGCCGAACAGATGGGAAATATGCCGGTGCCCCGGCTCCGTTTCCTCATAATCCACAGACCATTCCATCAGTCTGCCGTCTCCGGAAATCTGAAGCGGCGGCAGCTTCTCCAGAATGTGTTCCAGAGTTCCCCGTTCCCCGGCCGGAACCGGAATTCCCGCAGCTTCTGCTCCCTCCAGATACCAGCGGATCAGCTGGCGCAAAATGGTGGAATCCATGGTGGGGCCAATGCACAGGGCTCCCCGTTCCCCGGTACCGGACAGATACGTATTCTCCGGCGAAACCACCGGACCGGTCACCAGATGCCCTGCTCCATCCTCAAACAGATAGCCTTCAAAAAACCGGATCGCCTCCCGCATGACCGGCAGTGCCCGCTCCTTCAGAAACGCGGTATCCTGCGTATACAGATAATGCTCATACAGATGAAGGGACAGCCAGGCTCCCCCCATGACCCAGAAGGGTGAGGAATCAAAAATTCCCTCCAGATCCGTACTCGCCCAGAGATTGGTATTGTGATGGGCCACAAATCCCTGGCAGCCGTAGAGCGCTTCCGCCGTCTCCTTTCCGTTTTCCGCCACCCGATCCAGCAGCCGGAACAGGGGCATATGACACTCGGACAGATTGCTCTTCTCCGCAAACCAGTAGTTCATCTCCGTATTAATATTAATGGTGAACTGACTCTGCCAGGGCGGCACAAAGTCCCCGTTCCAGAGTCCCTGAAGATTTGCCGGAAGCCTGCAGTCCCTGGAGCTGGAAATCAGAAGATACCGCGCATAGCGAAGCAAAAGCATGGTCAAAGTGGGCAGCCAGACGGTCTCTCCTGCCCTGACGCTCTCCAGCATGGCTGCCGTGTCCGGCAAAGCCGCAGCCCCTGCAGAGTCCGACATTCCGATCTGCAGATCCATCCGCTCATAGAATTCTCCAAAATCCTTCCGGTGCTGCGCCCGAATCATCTCGAAACCGGCTTTCTCCGCCTGTCGCAGCCGCTCCAGACATTCCTCCCGGAAATTCTTCCTTCGCTCTCCGTTTTCCTGAAAATCAGTAGCGCAGTCCACATAAAGAATGATCTCCCTGGCATTTTCCGTGTACACAAAATCGCCCATGGTATGAACCGGCGCATCGGCTGTCATCCGGACGCCGGAAAACCAGTTCACGCCTCCAACGCCATTCTGCCCCCAGCTGCCAGCCGTCCGTTCCTCTGCCCTGCCGGATTCCTGTTCAAAGGGCTTGCGTCCGATATTGGCGCTCACCGTCATCCTTCCCGCAGCATCCTCCGTCCACAGGCGGATCACACCAACCTGCCAGTGCAGACTTACAAACATTTCCCGTTTATAGCAAATCCCGTTTACAGTGTATTCCTGAAAGCATTCTCCCTCCGAAAGAGAGAGCCATCTTTGATAATTCTCCGCTTTTCCCTGCTGCCCCGCAAAATACAGCCGCAGTTCCCCAACCGGCTGATAAGGGTTGTTATACTTGGGCGTTCCGGTCAGCGAAAGCTTGGCCAGAAACGCTGCCTTCTCCACCTGTCCCTCCTGCAGAAGCCTGCGGATTTCTCTGATCTGCTCCCGTCCATCCGGATTTCTCCGGCGGCGTGCCGGACCATACCACATCGTTTCCTCATTGAGAGTAATCATTTCATCTCCGACTCTCCCCATGGGCATCATGCCCAGCCGCCCGTTTCCCAGCGGGAATCCATCCTCCCACCTTCTGGCCGGACAGCTTAACCGAATCGTATCGGAACCTTCCATACCTTTTCCTCCTTTTGACTTTGCACCTTTCTAACTCTGCAACTAAACTCCCTCCGACTACCCTTTCTATCTCTGCGGCTGAGTACCCCTCGACTCCCCTTCCTGCCTCCGCGGCTAAGTGCCCCTCGACTACCCTTCCTGTCTCTGCGGCTGTAATGGGCTGCGAGCAATGACGTCTTCCACTCCTCTGTGGTTCTGCGCCTGAGATGCTTCGACAGCTGCAGGGGAACCGAAGGACAGCGTCCCTGTGACAATTGCGAGGCTTCCGTCGGGAGGGCTGCGCTAGCTGCCGCCACCGAGCGTCTGTCTGAGCCGAAGGCACACAAAATATCCGGCATTGAATAGTTTGAGCTGCGTATGCAGCGGGATGT
>JAXEJQ010000079.1:0-42068 GCA_034101475.1 Candidatus Limivivens sp. | reverse complement strand
GTTAATGACCAGGTTCCCGCATCCTTCTTCTGCATTCCGATCAGAATTGTCATGTTTTCTCCCGGATAATTTTCAAAATACGGGCCAAGCCAGCCATCCCAGCCATATTCTCCCTTCCGTGCCAGGAGTGCTGCCTGGGAGGGATTCTTGCAGACACGCATCAGATTTCCGTAGCTATATCCCATCTTTCCAAACAAATTTTCAAATACCTTCTGCTGATGCTCCCAAAGCTGCCCGCCAACCAGATATTTTACGGTTTCTTTCTTCAGAATACGTACGCCATCCAGCTCGCCCTCCTGCAGAAGCATTTTTGCAAAACGCATATAATCATCCAGTGTACAGGCCAGCCCCGCACCGCCGGATACAAAGGCAGGCTCCCGTTCCATACGGTTCTGGATTCCCAGATGATTCCCGTCGTAGCGGACCAGTATTTTTCCAGTTTCACCCTCCACTGTTTCATAGGTCTTCGCCAGCCGGTCCTGTTTCTCTGCCGGTACCCAGAAAGCCGTATCCTTCATCCCGAGAGGCTCAAAAATTTCCTTTTTCAAAAATTCCCCAAAGGGCATCTGCGCAGCCACTTCAATGACCGCACCCAGAATATCTGCCGAGGTTCCATATTTCCAGGAGGTACCCGGCTCAAAATCCAAAACACACTGACCCAGGGCATTGGCCACCTCCAGCGTCGTCATGGGATGATCTCCATACAGGCGTTCTTCCAGTTCCCGGAAAACCTTTCCGGACTGTCTTCCGCTTTCCGTAGATTCCTCTGGATAACACATGCCCGATGTCATCTGCAGCAAATCCTGTACCAGGATTTTTCTGTCTGCTACTTTTCGCCCTCCATTCTGCCAGACCGTCTGATTTCGGAATGTGGGCAGATAATCTGAAACAGGCTGTCCCAAATCCAGCAGCCCCCGCTCCACCAGGATCATGGCTGCTGCTGCAGTTACCGGCTTCGTCTGGGAATACAAGCGGAAAATGGTATCCCGTTTGATCGGTTTCTGCTGCTCTACGTCTGCCATTCCTTCCGCAAGAAAGCAGATTTCTTTTCCATCCTTTTCCACAAGTATACTTACGCCTGCCACCAGGTTATCTTCTATATGTTTCCGCATAACATTTTGTAACAGCGCTTCTATTTCCATCTTCTCCACCTCTAAAATTTTCATTTTCTTTTGCAGTAAGCGGATATTCGCAATCCGCTCAAACCGCCTCAGCTCAAATACCCCGTTTTACTTCCAGCCTTACCGGCACCTGACCTGTCAGCTCGACGCTTCTTGAATCCGGCTGGGAGGTTCCCACATACAGATCAAACCTGCTGCTCTCCACCTTCCGCTCACCCTTTTCATCCACAGCCGTAAAAGCCTTTTCCGGCACCGGAATCGTCACCGTCTTCTTTTCTCCGGCTTTCAGATGAATTCTCTGGAAACCGCATAAACTGTGATTTCTTACCGCATTGGGAGATTCCAGATCCTTAATGTAGACCTGAATCACATCCTCTGTCTCCCACTTTCCGCAGTTTTCCACTTCCGCCTCCACTGCCGGAGCTCCTTTTTCCTTCACAAATTTCCCTGCGGTAACCTTTATCTGCCCATACGTCAGCCCATACCCGAAGGGATACAGCGGCTCTTTCTCCAGATACCGGTAAGTTCTGCCTTTCATGCGGTAATCCGTAAACTCCGGAAGCTCCTTCAGATCCTCATTCCGATAGAAGGTCAGCGGCAGCTTGCCCGAGGGAGAAGCCTTTCCAAACAGAATATCCGCTGCGGCCCTTCCGCCTTCCGCTCCCGGATACCAGAGCTGCAGAATGCCGGAAAAATGCTCCTGGGCAAAGGAAAGATCGATGGCACTTCCGGCCAGCAGGCACAGAATCACCGGCGTTTCGCAGTCAGCCAGTGCCTCCATCAGCGCTCTCTGGGGCCTGGGAAGCAGGAGATCTGCCTTGTCTCCGGAAGCATCGCTGTTTCCGGTATCGCCTTCCTCTCCCTCCAGAGTTTCATCCAGACCCACGCACAGAATCACCACATCGCTGTTTTCCGCCACGATCCGGGCTTCGGACAGCCGGTCCAGCTCATGAGCCAGATTCTCGGTCTTCTCCTTGTACAGATGGCAGCCTTCTGAATAAAGGACCTCCACATCCTCACCCACAAACTGCTGGATTCCCTCCAGAACCGTCACATACCTGGAAGAGGTTCCGTGATAATTTCCAATCATGGCCCGTCTGCTGTCCGCATTGGGTCCGATCACACCGATCCGATGAATTTTTTCCGGATCCAGCGGCAGAATTCCATCATTTTTCAGAAGAACAATACTTTCTCCGGCAGCCTTCAGCGCCAGCTCCCGATGCTCCCGGCATTCTACCTTACTGTAGGGAACCGCATCATAGGAACTTCCGTCAAACAGTCCCAGCAGATAACGGGTGGTAAACAGCCGCACCGCGGACTGCGTAATCTTCTCCGCCGGCACCAGGCCCATGGTATAGGCCTGATACATATAGATGTATGTATTCCCGCAGTTCAGGTCACAGCCATTGTTAATCGCCATCGCCGCCGACTCCTGAATGGAGGAAGTCACCATATGATTCACATGAAAATCCCGGATGGCCCAGCAGTCCGACAGAAAGTGGCCCTGGAATCCCCATTTATCCCGCAGAATATCCTGAATCAGTGTTTTGCTTCCGCTGCAGGGTTCCCCGTTTACCCGGTTGTAAGCCCCCATCACCGCTTCCACATCTGCTTCCTTTACCAGCGCCTCGAAAGCCGGCAGGTATGTTTCCTCCAGATCTTTGGGCGATACCTTCACATCCATCTCATGACGCAGAGCCTCCGGACCGGAATGGACTGCGAAATGCTTGGCACAGGCCGCCGCCTTCAGTCCATTTTCTTCACTTTCCTGCTGCAGCCCTTCCACAAACGCCACACCCAGCCGGCTGGTCAGGAAAGGATCTTCCCCGTAGGTTTCATGGCCGCGTCCCCATCTGGGATCCCGGAAAATATTCACATTAGGGGACCAGAAGGTCAGGCCTTTATAGATGTCGCGGTCCTCCTTACTGCTGAAGGCATTGTATTTTGCCCGGCCCTCCTCGGCAATCACATCCGCCGTATCATACAAAAGCTCCGGATCAAAGGATGCCGCCAGGCCGATGGCCTGGGGAAAGCTGGTAGCGGTGCCGGCTCTGGCCACTCCATGAAGTCCTTCATTCCACCAGTTATAGGCCGGAATACCCAGTCTGGGAATCGCCGGTGCATCATAGCGGAGCTGGCTGGCCTGCTCCTCCAGAGTCATTTTCCCTACTAATTCTTCTGCTTTTTTTCGTGCTTCTTCACGATTCATTTTGTGTTCTCCTTTTCTGTCTTTCTGGGGTCAGGTGTTCTGTGTGGGGTCAGGTACCATAAACTTGGAGTTTATGGTACCTGACCCCATTCTCACTCTAAGTATAGAGCAGGAATCTGCGGAATGCAATGGAGATTTCCGATCTTTTGATTAATCTACTTTCAGAATAAGGCCCAGAACCCGTTTCACGCAGGCATTCATTTCTTCTCTGGTCAGATATCCTTTTGCCAGCGCCTCCAGCAGACGCTCCGGATATCCGCAGCCCATTTTTACATCATTTCCGGCCTTCGTTTCCTTATAATGCTCTCCGCAGGTCCACCAGTCTGTGGTCACGCAGCCGTCAAATCCCCATTCGCCCCGCAGAATGCCTTCCAGCAGGTCCGCGTTTTCGGAGGCGCGATGCCCGTTGATGATATTGTAGGAGGTCATAATGGACCAGGGCTTCGCTTCTTTTACGATAATTTCAAATGCTTTTAAGTAAATTTCCCGCGCTGCACGCTCCGACACCCGGGAATCACTGTTCTTGCGGTTGCTCTCTTTGTTATTCAGCGCGAAATGCTTTACTGTCGCACCCACATGATTGGACTGGATACCGCGTACCATGGCGCTGGCCAGCTTTCCGGCCAGGAACGGATCCTCCGAATAGTATTCAAAATTCCGGCCGCACAGGGGACTTCTGTGAATATTCACCGCCGGGGTCAGCCATACCGCAATATTATTCTCTTTTACCTCTTCTCCGCCTGCAGTACCTACTGCTTCCACAATTTCAGGATTCCAGCTGCACGCCAGCAGAGTGGAGCAGGGCCAGCAGGTGGTCTTTACCTGACACTGTTCCAGGATCCGAAGCCCCGCAGGGCCATCCGCTGTCATAACGGAAGGTACGCCGTATTCCGGCAGATTTCCATAACCAAAGGTATTTGCCACTCCCGTATTCGGCTGGCCGCCCAGAAGATGAGCCGCCTCCTCGTCCGTGAGCTGGGCCACAAACTCATCCAGCGTAATTTTTCCTTCTGCGACTTCCTGTAAAATATGAACTCCCTTTTTATAGGGCTCCTTCCATAACTGATAACCGCTTCTGCCGCGAACCGCAGGCGCATAGCCTTCCGTCAGCTCTGACGGCATTTTTTCCAGTTCATTGGCATCTGGATCATTGGGTTCCGACTGGGGGAGCTCCTCGAAGCTTCCGTCAGCCAGCATCCGTTTCGCCAGGGAAGTGGGTGCCAGATGACTGGAAAGCTGCTTTGTCACCCGATCTTCTGCCTCCGTATAGACAAAATCAAGCTGCTCTGCATCCCGCACAGACGTACCCATATAGAAAATGTAATCGCCCTTCTCCAATACATACGCAGATTTCTGTATCTTTCCAAGATCATCATAAGAAGCCATTTCTTCCACCCGGAAGGTAAGAGACACCGTCTGAGTCTCACCCGGCTTCAGCTCCCTGGTCTTTTCAAATGCAATCAGCTGCTTTTTCGGTTTTCCAAGCCTGCCCTGGGGTGCTCCGAAATAAACCTGAACCACCTCTTTGCCCGGCACCTTTCCGGTATTGGTCACATTCACCTGAATCTGCACGCTGCCGCCTTTTTCCCCGGCCCACACCGTTTTCACCGCAAAGGTCGTGTAGGAAAGACCAAACCCGAAGGGATAATTTACCTTCTTTGCCGCTCCCGGAATGGTTTCAAAATAGCGGTAGCCCACGTAAATGTCCTCGGTATAATCCACATAATCTCTGGATTCATGGAAATTTGCCGTAGAGGGATAATCCTCCAGCGTTTTGGCAAAGGTATCCGCAAGCTTTCCGGAAGGATTCCCATTGCCTGTCAGCAGCTCTGCTGCTGCCAGACCGCCTTCCATACCTCCCTGCCATGCCATCAGAACCGCTCCGATAGCATCATCCTGGGCAAACCAGGAGGTATCCACCATACCGCCCACATTCATAACCACGATCACCTTCGGGAAGCTCTTCTTTACAGCCTCGACCATCTTTTCTTCTTCAATGGAGAGACAAAAATCCCCATTGGCAAAAATCCTGGCGGAAAGCTCCGTCATTTTCCGCTCATTTTCCCAGAGATTCTTATTCTTCTCGTCAATGACGCTCTTTCTGTCCCAGCCCTCACCGGAAAAACGGCAGATGGAGATAATCGCCGTATCCGTAAAGGCTCTGGCCTGTACCAGCAGCTCCTGGGGCACCGCCGGTTCGATGGTCATGCCCGGCACACAGCCCTGGGCATACTGGCGCTCTACGTCCTTCCGGTAATAGTCACACAGAGGTTCAAATATGCTGATTTTATCTTTTTGCAGTTTTAAGCCCTCATACAAGTTTCGGATGTAAGCTACCGTAACATCACCGCTTCCGCCGCCGCCCTTCACATAGTCAAAGGTCGCTTTGCCAAACAGGGCTGCCTTCGTTCCTTTCCCAAGCGGCAGAAGACCGCCGTTATTTTTCAGCAGCACCATTCCTTCCTTTGCCGCTTCCTTTGACAGTTCAATGTGCTTTTGGGAACCGGTAAGCTTCTCCCCGTTTTCTCCCAGGGGAAGATTCGGCTGATACAGCACGCGTGTCCATTTTTCCATTGTATAAACCCTCCTGTATGATATTGTATTAAAAGTGAACCGATACAGCTGTTTTTGTATCTTCTTTTCTGATTTTCCGGTGTGGTTCCGGTTTCTTTCTTTTATTTTAACCGGTTCTCTTTCCACGGGCAATTCTGTATCTTGACTTTCTGATAGGTCAATATTGACTTTTTCCTGTTTTCTGTGCTATTCTGATTCTATGATAGCAGAATCAAAATTCCTGAACTGCGATATCTGAATGACATCTTTCCGCCGCAGACTCATTCTGTGAATTTCCTGAAGAAAGGAGTCTCCCCATGCTGATTTCCTCTCACGAAATTATTCCCTCGATTCCCCAGCTCCCTGTTTATTTCAAAATCTATGAGGACTCCATCTCCCTGGTTCCCAGCCACTGGCACGAACACGTGGAAATTCTCATGATACTGGAAGGCACCTTACATCTGAACATTCATGAACAGGAATATACACTGTCCGAAAAAGACCTGTTTATCGTCAATTCCGGCGATATTCACAGTACCCAAATCAGTGATTTTGCCAGAGTTTTTCTGCTGCAGGTTCCCTATTCCTATCTCGAACAGTATATCAGCGATTTCTCCGCTGTCCGGTTTCGGGAGTATTTCCGTTTCACGGACAATCAAGACATCCCCTTTTTTCAGGATATGCAGCAACAGCTTTTTGCTCTGAAAGAGCTCTTTCTGTCCAGAAGCGACGGCTATGAGCTTGCCTTCAGCGCCCGTCTCCACGATTTCCTGTATACCCTGTATCTCCATTTTTCCGTGCGCGCCCCCTTAAGCAGCGCTGAACAGAAAAATGCTGTTCGCCTCAGAGAAATTCTCTCTTTCATCGAACAGCATTATAAAGAACCGGTCACGCTGGGTATGGCAGCCAAAGCTGCCGCCCTGAATCCGGAATATTTCTGCCGGCTTTTCAAGAAATATACCGGCGCTACGTTTCTGGAGTATGTCAGTCAGGTACGCCTGACCCATATTTATCAGGAGCTGCTTTCCACGGAAGACACGGTAACCGATATCCTTGCGCGCAATGGCTTTACCAATTATAAGGTTTTCTGCCGGATGTTCCGGGAAACTTACGGCGGAACACCAACGGAAGTGCGCAGGGTTCAGAAGCAGGGCGCCGCTACCGCTTCTTATAATCCCGGGGCGACATCCCGGTCTTCTTCGCAAAGGCCCGGTTAAAGGTCCGGATCGAAGAGAATCCGGAGGCAAAGGCCGCCTCTGTTATGTGGACATCGTCCTCCAGCAGGCTGCAGGCATGCTCCACACGCAGTCCGTTTATAAAATCCGTGAAGCTGATATTCATACGCTCCTGAAACATATGAGAAATATAATATTTATTCAGATGAAGCTCCTTTGCCAGAATTTCCAGGCTGAGGGGCTCTGTGTAGTTTTCTGAACAGTATGCCAGAATATTTTTGATGCTGTCATAGCTGGAAGACTTTGGGACCAGCGTCATGGAGGACAGGATTTCTCCCAGAAGCGCCAGCAGACATCCTTTTGAGATGATTTTTCCAAACTGGGAATTCTCACGGTTTTTCTGCATAATCATCTCCAGGGCAATGCCGATTTCCGGAGGGAGCTGTTCCTTTTTCAGAACCGGGGATGCCGGAATCTGATTCTGGAAAATCTCCTTCAGCTCCTTGAAGAGATCACACTGAAAGATAAACAGGTAGCCCCTCAGTGGACAGCAGTCATGATAAAAATGGATCTGATTCGGGAAAGCCAGAAAGAGGTCTCCTTCTTCAATCAGGAATTCCTGATAATCCACTGTGGCAATACTGGCGCCCTCAGTCAGATAAACCATTTCCAGATGGGTGTGCAGATGGGGCAGATCACCCAGACCGCTTATCGTTTCCGTTGAAATGGAGCGATCCCTTTTTTCTATTTGATAGGGCATGGACAATACCTCAAAACCGCAATATTTGGCCAGAAATTATCTTGTTACGACTAGAATTATAATGGCAGTGCGATAGAATGTAAAGAAAAAGATTCCGTTTCACAGCCTGATCCGCAGCAGAAAAGTTTTCTTTCTTCGGGACTGTGAACGGTGCGAAGAAAAGGTGGTATGAATAACATGTGGTCAGAAAAAATCGGATTGCAGCTTCATTCTGTCAGAGATGATCTGAAGAATGATTTTTACGGCACCCTGAAGGGTGTGAAGGAGATGGGTTACAGCGCGGTGGAATTCGCAGGACTGTTCGGAAATGATCCCGCAGAAGTGAAAAACATGTGTGAAGAGCTGGGACTGATTCCCCTGTCCGCTCACGTTCCCTTTGCCGATCTGACAGAAAAAACAGAGGAAACTCTGGACTGCTATAAAGCCATCGGCTGCAGCTACATCGTGATTCCCTATCTGACAGAGGAATACCGGCCCGGGGCGGAAAAATTTGAGGAGGTCATTCAGGGCGCAAAGCGAATCGGAGAAGCAGCCGCAAAACGCGGTATGGTTCTGCAGTATCACAACCATGATTTTGAATTCACAAAAATCAACGGGAAATACGCCCTGGACATTCTCTATGAAGAAGTCGGCCCGGAGCTTCTGCAGACCCAGCTTGATACCTGCTGGGTAAACGTAGGCGGAGAAAATCCCTGCGATTATATAAGAAAATACGCAGGCAGAATTCCCACCGTTCACCTGAAGGATTTTGCAGGCTGCAAATCAGAAAACATGTATGCGCTGATCGGCATCGACGATGAGGAAAAGAAAGAGCAGTCCTCCGGAGCCTTTGAATTCCGTCCCCTGGGCAAAGGCCTTCAGAACATTCCGGACATCGTGAACGCCTCCATAGAAGGCGGCGCGAAATGGCTTATCATCGAACAGGACGAGCCGAGCATGGGCTTAAGCCGGATGGAATGCGCTAAGGTCAGCATTGACTATTTAAAACAGATTTTTTAACTGTTCAGACATGAGGTAATGGAAAATGGCAGAAAATATTTTAGACCGTTTTAAAGAAAACACAGAGGAAACCACCATCGACACCTCCCAAAAGGTGCGTGTGGGCATCATTGGAACCGGCTGGATCGCGGAAGCGCATATGGCCAGTTATTTAAAAATGCCGGATGTGGAGATTGTTGCCGGCGCGGATCTGGTGGAAGGAAAGGCAAAGGCCTTTTTTGATAAATTTCAGATCGACGCGAAATGCTACCGGAGCCATAAAGAAATGCTGGATGACGCATCTCTGAATCTGGACGCCGTCAGCATCTGCACCTACAACCGCACCCATGCGGAATGTGCCGTCTATGCCCTGGAAAAAGGAGTAAATGTGCTTCTGGAAAAGCCCATGTGCGTCACACTGGAGGAAGCCGTTGCCATCTGCAGAGCGGAAAAAGAGAGCGGCAAGGTTCTGTCCATCGGCTTCCAGCCCAGACTGGACGAAAACATGAAAATGATTAAGAAAATCGTGGATTCCGGCAAGCTGGGCAGGATTTATTACATCCAGACCGGCGGCGGCAGAAGAAGAGGCATCCCCACCCCTTACGGCACCAGCTTTATTGAAGATGGCACCGCAGGCCTGGGCGCCCTGGGCGATATCGGATGCTATTCCCTGGATATGGTGCTCAATGCCATCGGCTATCCCAAACCCCTGACCGTATCCGGCTACAAGTCCAATTTCTTCGGGACCCGCCCGGACTACTACCCGACTCATCCGGAATACGCGAAGAAATTTGAAGTAGATGATTTTGCGGCAGCCTTTATCCGCCTGGAGGGCGATATCGTTCTGGACTTCCGGATTGCATGGGCCATGAACCTGGACACCCCGGGCGACACCATCATTCTGGGAACGGAAGGCGGCCTTCGGATTCCGTCCA
Organism: Candidatus Limivivens sp.; assembly: GCA_034101475.1. Lineage (GTDB taxonomy): Bacteria > Bacillota > Clostridia > Lachnospirales > Lachnospiraceae > Limivivens. Next base: position 32,337 of record JAXEJQ010000079.1, on the reverse strand, counting down.
CCGAATGCTGGAACGGCAGTGTCGGCGGCCCTATGACCCTGTATCAGGAAATCTGCGGCCAGCAGACCGAAACCGTGATCCCGGTTATTGAAAACACCGGTGTCTGGACCGATCTTTTTGACCGCAAAATCCGTTCTTTCCTGGACGCCGTGAAGAACAACACCCCGGCTCCGGTGCCCAGCTCCCAGATTCTCTACAATCAGGCGATTCTGGACGGCATCTTCCGCTCCGCAGAAGCAGGGCGGGAAGTGGAAATCAACATTCCGGAAATCTGAAAAAGAAACAGGATATTTCCGGGATATTTCCATTCTTCTTCACTGCCCGCTCAGAACCGCAAACCCATTCTTTTCCAGCCGAACCTCCGTCGCCTCCGGTTTTTCCTTCAGGAAATCCCGCATGGGGCGGCAAAGGGGGATCGTAACTGCATCAGGCGAAAAGTTAAACAGAAAGAAAAATTCCTTTCCATCCAGCCTGCGGGAAAATGCCTGGGTTCCCGCAGGGAGCTTCATGGGCAGAGGCTCTGCCCCGGCTTCCTTTGCCAGTTTGCAGAGCAGTTCTCCCATCTGCTCATCCGGCAGATCTGTTCCCAGATAAACCGCTCGCCCTCTGCCATAGCGATGGCTGCTGATTACCATCTTTCCTGTCTTATAGTCCTCCGTATAAATGCCCAGCGGTTTCGCTTCTCCCTGTAAAAGCTCACTCCAGATATGATCCTTTCCCACACCGAATTCGGCATTCTGCTCCGCTTCCGGTTCCTCGTTTATCAGCCGCAATGCTGTCCGGTTATCCTCGTATACCGGATCCACTTCCTCCACAGTAACACCAAAGACCTCCGTCAGACCTGCCGGCAGGCTGTCCGTGTATCCGGTGTTGCACTCATCCTTCGCCGATGTCAGGAAAGTGGCAATCAGCGTGCCGCCATTTCTTACATAAGTCTCCAGTTTTTTCTGAATTTTCCGGCTCATCACAAAGGCTGTCGGCACAATCACCACCGGATAGTCCGCAAAGTTTCCGTCAAAGGAAATCACATCCGCTTCATATCCCCTGCTCCCAAGGAGCGAAAACAGCCTGCTCTGATAATCAACATACGAAAAAGCTCCGCTATTGATGGGTTTCATAGCCAATGACCAGCAGGAATCATAATTGTTTTTTGCAAGCACTTTTTGGAGAAAATTGAAAAATATTTTTGGAGAATGTTGCATCTCCAAATTGGAGAAAGTTGCAAAGCCTGCATCAATGCCTCCTGCAGAACCTGTGAGAAATCAATATCTTTCCGAATTGCAGCATCATTCAGCCACTGAGGAATTGTAAGAATTTTTTTAACTGCTTTATTATTATTATGCATACGTGCGTACTCAACTGTATCACATGCCACATAATTCACAAAATCGTTATCCTCTTTCTTTACATCTTCTGCTTTCGATGGAGAAGGAATTTCTTTTCCTTCTGTCTCATAGTCATAAAGCACAAACGCAAGAACATCATTCGCCATGAACAATGCATCCTGTAAATCATCTCCGCAGGTATAGCATCCTTCCAAATCCGGAAAAAATACGGAATATCCACCATCTTCTTCCGGTGTAAAAATTGCCGGATATACATATTTTGCCATTCTTTATGACCCCTTTGTGAAATCATCTATTCTTTATGGAATCCGGGGCTTTATCTGAGTCCCGCATCCTTTAGTATCCTGTATTCCGTACCGGTTGCTATCTCTGTCCGGTTCTTCATTCATTTTCTTTATGTGTAACTATTCAGCACCTCATTTAGAGCATATTGATTTTGAATCAAAACGTAGAAAAAAATTTCTGTTTTGCCATGGCTTTATTGCAAAAAGCGGATAACCCTGCAGATCATTTTGTGTTTGTTGTATATTCCGCTCCATGAGCGGAATATACACATGCTCCACACTTTCACGATCCAGGCATCTTCTATCATCACTTTGCAACAAATAAACTCCATTTAATACATAGCATCCAGCCATGTAAGATAAGAATCTATACTGTGTGCATGACGGAATTTAGAGTTGATTTTTCCATCCATAATCATTTTTCCTGATACAATTATTGATTCCGGAGACGCCACGCTATATGCTGCCAAAGCTTTCAACGCGTCAGCTTTATTTTCTGACAAAAATGTCGCCAATACATCATAACAATAATTTTTCACAGAAATTCTGTATGATAAACCAGTTGCCAGATCATGATATATGAATTTTTCATCATCGTAATTGCTTTGACTCTTTCCGTATTTTACAAATGCGTTTACCAGTGAATCTTTCCCTTCAACACCAAAACCTGTATATGCCTTACCCGTAAGATTGTAGAAATTAATTTCCATAAATTCTTTTACGGAATTATCAAGATCAATATCTGTTCCATATCTTCCGAAATCCCAGGCACTGGGAACCAATTCCGTAACAAAATCACCAGGATTCAGGTAATTAAAAATATTAGGCACCCACTTCTTTATTTTTCTAATATTAATCGTTCTCGGCGTCGCAAATGTATAGGTATATACATTGCTGATTCCATATTTCGAATTAAAGCTTACACCCAACAAATTCGCAACCGCTGCACCTCTGCTGTGTCCGGTAACCCATATTTTTATATTTCCTTTGATTTCTCCGTTTTTTTTCAGAGTATCAATCGAATCATTAACCTTTTCATATACTTCATCTGTAGCCAGCTTAAATCCTCTATGGACTACATCTTTTCCCATATTAAAATTACTGTACCATTCTGCATCCGCCGATGTGCCTTTTACCAGAACAGCGACAATCGTAATATTTTTATCTTTTAAGTATTTTGTTCCAAAAGTATACCCTACATGATCACAATTTTCCTTTGTAGGTGATTTCAGCGTTGGCGAAGAATAATAGTACTGCACATTTTTAAAGCCACAATCTTTTAAAAATTCTTTCGAATAATCCCTATGGTATGCACTTGCAGATGCAACCATAGACAGCATCGCCAAGCCAGGATTCTCAGTATCTGTAGAACTAATAAAGTAATCATCCGAATATACAGCTCCGTAACTATGCTTTTCCTTATCGACCTGAGAAATAAATTTACCAAATACATTATTTCTTTCATCTGTTACTTTTTTCCAACATGCATACAAAACTATTGTATGTCCGGCTTTTGTTGAAAGATTTTTGATTTTTTGCTCATCCGCATATTCTATCTCTCCGCCTTTTCTAGTACTCCATCCACTAAATACATATCCTTTTTTTGAAAATTGATTTCTTTTAAGAGGCTGTTCCTTCCCATAAGAAATGTTATTCATCTGAGCCATATGGCCACTGGTTGAACCATTTCCGTTAAATGCAATACTGTATTTGTTGGCACTCCATTTCGCATATAGTATTTTATTCCCAGTACTTCCTTTTGATATTGTTTTTACTCTTTTCTTATATTTATTGTCAGAGTACCATCCTTTAAAAGTATACCCCGTCCTTGAAGGAGTTTTCAATACTATTTTGGGAGTTTCTATTGTATAAGCAGACGGATTACTCTTCGAGTTATTTCCGCCATCCAATTCATATGAAATAGTATAAGTGATTTTCTTCCATCTGGCATATAATGTCTGATTTTTTGTGGTCTCAACATAAGAAGAACTTGTTTTTTTCTTTCCGGCTGTTTTCGAAGTATACCATCCTTCAAAACGATATCCTTTTCTCTTAGGATTCGGCAATGTATTATATTTACTTCCCCTGTTCACTTTCTTTGAGTGAACAGATACACTTCCACCGTTACCATCGAATTTTACAGTAATTTTTCCCGGAGAAGTAATCTTAAAAGTTTTCTTGACCGTACCGTTGTATCTTCCCTTGCCTGTTATCGTTACGGAAGCTGTACCAACATATGTGTTATTAGAATACAAAACAGAATAATCAATATCTTTCTTCAAAGTTGATGATCCGTATTTAACCGTCACGGAAGGTGTAATTGCTTTTCCTGTATATTTAACTGAACTGCTAGAAAGCTTGATAGAAGCACTGGAAATATCTTTACTCTTTGCCTCTTCATTTTTCTTGTTGTATTCTTTTATTTCTGACAAATTAACACGCATAGCTGGTCTTATACCAGATTTCACTGTGGTTGCCATAGAACTAATACTATCTTTATTACAATAATACACATTAAACCATTTCAAAAATGGATAAAATTCACCCGGCCACTTAACATTCCTTAAGTAGTAGCACGATGTGTATCCTGACACTGCGGTCCCGGTTGTTTGAAATTCATCTTTATCCAAGATTTGTGTTACTTCATCAATAGATAAACAAAATATCTTATCAACAGTATCATTTCCCTGCTGCCTTATTTGTTCAGAAACTGCATTAGATTTACACGAAACATTAGTAGTATAGATAAACTTTTGTTCTTCAACCGAAAATACAAAATTAATAAAAATTTCATTTAAATATTTTCTGACCAAACTGGTTTCCCAAGTTGTATCATCCCAATTGGATGAAAATTTCATTGAATACAGAATCTTTTCTGAAACAAGAAGAGTTCCGCCATTATTATCTTCAGTTACCACCCAGACAATTGGCTCAACTAGAAACCATGTATCACCACTCAAATAGTATTTTTTATCATTATATTCTATCTTTTTTTTGTCTCCTCTAATCTTGTTTAGTTGTTCAATAATCCTACTATCCGTTACTTTAGACTGCGGAAACTCTCCAAACTGTATTCTTTCTGAAGCTGCCAATGCTATACAAGAGTACACCACACATAATAGTATTATGATAAACATTAGAATAGTTAATCTAACTGCTTTTTTCATTTCCCATCCTCCCATTCCTTATCCTGAAATCCTTCCCAGAATTTCTGTCTTATTGTTTTTTACATGGTAAAGACAAAAGATGCCCTGCAGATCATTTTGTGTTTGCTGTATATTCCGCTCCATGAGCGGAATATACGCATGCTCCACACTTCCACGATCCAGGCATCTTTTATCATCCTTTCGCCGTAATCATCATTTAACCGTAACTCTGATCTTTTTTGAAGCAGATGAATAACTAGAGCTTGCTGCTGCCTTAACGGTAATGGTGTAAATGCCTTTTCTTGCTCCCTTCTTAACCGTTACCTTGCCTTTACTATTTACCGTCACATATCTTGAATTACTGGAAGAATACGTCAGCTTTGTTTTTGCTTTTGCGCCGATACTGAAGCTCTGAGATTTTTTATTAATGACTGCTTTTTTATAGGTCTTTGAAGAAACCTTTGCAGTAATTTTCTGGCTCTTCTTCACAGTGGAGGTTTTCACCTCATACCGTACACTGCCGCTGTATTTCTCCACACCGATAAAATAGGTTCCGGCTTCCAGCCGAATCGTATCCGTATAGGTTTGTCCATAAGTAATAGACCGTATCGTTCTAAGAAGACTTCCGGAACCATAATATAACCATAAATGAACGGTCCCCAAATCAGACGTAATTCTGGACCGGAACGTAATGGTCTGGGCCTGGGAAAGGGTAAATTTATAATACCTTTCATATCCGTATGCGACACCGAAAAGACGATTTCCAATCACTATCGGAACCGCATTTTTTAAATACCCATTATTCGGTCCCGCAATCTTTGTATTGCCTTCCTGCCTTTCTGTCTCAGAAATGGTCATGGAATAACTTGCATTCTGCCCATAAAAATTACTTACTTTGATAAAATAAGTACCCTTATTTAACGCCATATATCTGCCGCCGCTTTGATAGCCCCAATTATAGGAATCCGACGTAGAAAAATCATACGGACTACCGGCTATACCAGGCCCTGAAGACCATAATACCTGAACATAAATATTCTGATAATGCCCTCCTGTTTTTGCACTTAAATGAATAACACTGTTTCTTGACAAACTGAACTTATAATAGTCAGTGTCATTAGAATAAGAACCACTCAGAATTCCTTCTACCGTTGATCCAACGGAAATGGGCGTTGCCGTTGATAAGTTTTTCCCTGCTGCAGCTGCATGTATGCTCAGTGACAGCGCGAATACCGCCGACAGCAGCACAAGAATTTTCATTCTTTTCCAAAAACTCACTTTGCATTCTTCTTTTTTCTTCTTCATAATACCTTTTCCTCTCTTTCTTTTTTATCTCAATTTCTAACTGTTCAGAGGTTCAGAGCCAGGGAATTTCATAAGCTTCATAAACCAGACGAAAGAATGCAGGCATTTACATCTGGTTTTGTCTGTTTCGTGAAATTTTGGTTGGCTCTGAATAAACACCCTGAACACTTACAAATTTCAACAGTTACTTCAACAGTTACAAATAAATTTCAAAGCATTCAAAATATTTATACTTATATGGTATATATATTATACATTAAAAAAGGTACAGATTATGTATCCTGCATAATCTGCACCTTTTTTATACATTTTTTGCATTCACAGCCATCACGCACTTCACGCAGCCGGCAGACTTACCCGCACCACAAACAGGTTTTCTTTCCCGTCAATTTCTATTTCGCTTTTTCCCTGATATTTTTTTACAAGATACTCAATGATCCGCATTCCGATTCCATGCTCTTCTTTTTCTTCCTTATACGTTTCGAATTTTACTTCTTCACCCGGCGCAACGTAATTCTGCACTCTGATACGGATGCTGCCTTCCTGATTCCACATTTTCATGAAAATGCCCTTCCTGTTTCCTGCACCTGCTCTCTCGCTGGCCTCCACAGCATTATCCAAAAGATTATACAGCAATCCCACCATATCAATATCCGTCAAAGTACTGTAATTATCTTCTTCTATCTCCAGCTCCAGAGGAATTTCTTTCTCCTCGCACTGCTGTTTTTTAATGGAAATGACCGCATTGATCACTTCGTTTGTCGTATATTCATCTTTTTTCAGCTGTTGATAGCACATTTTCAGACCATCCATATATTCCCGGGTATCTCCTGTCTGATCCTGCCGGGATAAGGCTTCCAATGTCTGAATATGCTTTGCCAGATCATGGCGGTACCGCCTCGTCAGCTCGATACGGTCCTGAATCATGGTATAAAAGGACTGTATCGAGTTCATGTACGCCTGGATAAGCTGATTTTCCTGCTCGATTTCATTGATTTTTATTGCTTTCAATATCACGATCAATACGATGATCAGTACAATCGCAAAGCAGCAAAAAACGATCATAGTCTTCCTCCTTATGAGAGCTGGGACAGCATCCACCTGGTAAAAGATGCTTTTGTTCTTTTTTCATAGGATCTGCTGATCAGAATGACAGCGCCGTTTTTCATAACAAAACTCCCTTTATCCGCCTTTCTGATGTTCGGCAGATACACAATATAGCTGTTGTGACAGCGCAGAAAATCTGTCTCCGGGAGCCGTTTTTCCAAATCTCCCATTTTCTCTTTGATCCGGTATTGTCCCCAGACGGTTTCTATAAAAGTAATTCTCCCGTGCCGTTCAAAATAGTAGATTTCTTCAGGAGCCAGCATTATAAAATTCCCATCTGCTGCAAAGGTCAGACTCTTTTGATTCTGCTCCATTTCATGCAGAATCTTATCAAATATTTTTCCTATCTTTACATCAAACTGCTCTTTCAGCGCATAAAAAATATGTTCCGTTTCATAAACTTCTGTAGCATAATGAAGATAATTCGTCAAGTAGACGATTTTACAGTGTTTCCATTTTTTGTTGATCTCCACAGCCAGAGCAATTCCATTTTCTTCCTTCATGACGATGTCAAGAAACAGAACATCCAGAGGCCTTCCCTCATAGGCCAGCAATGCTTCTTTTTCTGAAAAACAAAAGATCTCTGCTTCCAGGGATGTCTGACAGGTGTACCCTTCAATCACCTGTTCGGCATGTCTGCACCATATTTTATCATCATCGCATATCCCGATTATCATAGTTTCCCTCATTCTTCTGTTTTCTCTAATGAAATGATAAACTTGAACTCATTCTTCTTATCTTCCGTCATCAGATTTCCATGGTATTCTCTGACACATTTCCGAATCTGTCTGCAGGAAGGACGGTTCTTTTCCTCCACAGACGCAGAGAATTCAATCACAAGCTGATTCCGTACACCGCCCATTCTTAAAAAAATCTTCTTTTCTCTTTCCTGCTCCGCTTTCTGATTCGCTTTTATGCCATAATCAAATAACCGGGTTAAAAGATGTACCAGTTCATCCTCCGGGATCCTGCCCCGGTTATATTCCGGCAGCGAATATTCTGTCTCAATCCCCTGAGAACGCGCAATCTCTGACTGACAGTACAGTAATGCGTCCACTTTCCAGTCGTCACAGTACATGCCGGCACGAATCTCATCATAGCTTTGCTTCAATTGCTCCAGATAAGCCGATGATTTTACCCCCCCCCGAGCAGATTCTTGTTATTTTCCAGTTCCCTCATCTGCTCGTCAATGAGCCTCCGGCAGTTCTCCATCTTCCGGATCTGACTCTGGATCGAAGCATAGTGGGATTCCATCAAATGCATCTGCATCTTCAAAAAGGTATTCTCTGTCCGTATTCGCTGTCTCTGATACAGGTACAGCAGAATAAGGGCCCCCAGCCCTGCCACGGCAAAGCTCAAAAAGATCATGTAAAAAAGAATCTTCGTTGTCTGTCCATCCTACAGATCCCCACTTCCCATGATCTGCAGAAGTCCTACACAAATGATGATCACTGCTGCGGCTGCTTTTTTATTCCGGATCCGGTAAGTCCGGAATCTTCCCAGCAGGGGAGCTGCCAGCCGTGAAAGTGCCGCTGCTGCCGCGAGCATCAGAATGAAATAGATACAATCTCCCATTTGCAGTTTCCCATAAATAAGAAACACGTCTTCCCGTCCTTCCAGATAAGAAGTCAGGATCCAACCCGGAAGCAGAATCACACTCATCACAATCTCACAGCAATTCTCTGCAATCAGGCATTTCAGCACGCCTCCATAATAAGTCTGAAGCAAAAGGATATAACAGGGCAATATCGTACCTATACTTGAAAATACTCCCAGAACTTTTACCCATGTCTCTCCCGGATAGTAGTACTGTAAGATTACACCAACAATGATCGCAGCAAACACGGTCTTCAGACTCAGACCTGCCAGAAGCCCCAGCACTTTCCTGCGGCGTACCAGCATTTTGTCACACAGCATAAGAATTGTGATCTGACCTGTCAGGCTGAAGAGAAAAACTCTCGGACATCCCGAAAGTAATTCCCAGAATTCACCATCTATTTTCATAACACACAATTTCCTCCCCATGTCGTTCTTTCAAAGCAGGATTACGCCATGTCGTTCTTTCGAAGCAGGATTACGCCATGTCCTTCTTTCGAAACAGGATTACCCCTCTTATTCTTCAAAGGGATAGCGGAAATTCCACTCCCGGCGCAGCCTGTCGCACTGCTGCAGTACATGAAGGCTTTTCTCCCAGGTCATCACCGGCGATTCGGTACGCCCTTCCCGGATACACCCGTTGACATGCTGAATTTCATACTGATATCCTTCGTCTTCAATCCCCTCTATCCGCTGCGGGACAGGCATTTCGACTGTCCGCCGCTCTTTCCCTTTGATTATGTGCATCCGCGTCGGCTTCCAGAAAACCGGAATTTCCACATACCCGTCTGTCCCGTAAATGTACGCCGTATCCGGCATGTCCGTGCGCACCGCGCAGGTCAGAACCGCCAGCTCTCCCTTGTCATACTGAGCCAGATAGCTGGCCTGCTCATCCACCTGCAGATGCAGCTCATCCGTATCAAAGGAAGCCAGACCGGTCATCCGCACAGGCTCCTTTTCATAAATCATATCCGCAAAATGCAGGTTGTAAACGCCCACATCCAGCAGTCCGCCGCCTGCCCGCTCCGGGTCAAACAGCCGTCCGCTGCCCTCAGAAGGATCAGACCGGAACGCAAAGGCAGACTGTACCACCCGCACCTGCCCGATTTCTCCGCTGTCCAGACAGCTGCGGACAGCCTCTGCCAGCGGGAAGAACCGTGTCCAGACCGCTTCCATCAGGAAAACCTTCTGCTCCCTGGCACATGCGGTCATCTCCTCGAAATCAGCCGCATTTACCGCAGCGGGCTTTTCCACCAGGACATGCTTTCCGGCCCGCATGGCCTGCAGTGCCAGCTCTTTATGTGCCGTATGGGGAACCGCGATGTAAACCACATCAATATCCTCTCTCGCCAGAAGCTCCTCATAACTCAGCGCCTCCGGAATGCCAAACTTCCGGGCCGTGGCCTCGGCGCTCTCTCTGGTCCGGGATGCGACAGCCGCAATCTCCATATCCTCCACCTGCCGCGCCCCCTTCATCCACCGGTTCAGGATCGCGCCCGCACCCAGAAGTCCCCAGCGAATGATTCTTTTTTCCTGACCATTTTCCTGATTCATAAAACCCCTCCATCCGTGAACATCTTTTCCGATTCTCAGGTTACCAGATTCTTTTACCTGTGATTCCTTATGAATGGAACCTGTTTATTCCAATCTCTTTTCGTATCTGTTCAGTACCTGCACAGATACCTCTTTTCTTATAAATCCTTTTTCGTAATAAGTATATTGGATTGCTCAACACTTGGCAATACGAAATCTTCACCTTTTTTCCGTTGTCGGAAGCGTGCTGAAAGATTTCTTTACACACCGTCACTCCTCATAATGAATATAATCCCCATTCTTATATTCCTTTGGCGACACTCCCACTATTTTCCGGAAGGCCCTGGAAAAATAATATGGATCCTGGTAGCCCAAACGCTGCCCCACCTGGTAAACATATAAATTCGTGGAACGCAGCAGCTTGCACGCCTCCTTCATTTTCAGATGCGCAAAAAAATCCATGGGTGCATGTTTTGTATACTTCTGGAAGATTTCATTCAGGTAGCTCCTGGAAAATTCAAACTCTCCGGTAAGGTCATCCAGTGTCAGATTTTCTTCCAGGTGGCGGTACATGTAGCGCACCACATTTGTCACATGCCGGTTCTGCTCCAGCGTCGTATTCTGTTTTTCCCGGTAGTAGGTCTCTGCCAGAATCGTCGACAGCACCTGCGACAGATAAATAAAATTTCCCAGCGTATAATTGCCTCCCAAAACCCGCAGCAGCAGATCAAAGAGAAACATCATGCGGTTTGTGGCATTGGCGGATTCAAACCTCACCACCCTGCAAAGTTCCAGGGGATAGTTTCCGGCATCTTCCCCCTTAAAATGGACCCATAAAATGCTCCAGGGATTTTCCTGACAGGCATAGTAACGATGGCCGCAGAATCTGGGAATGCAGAAGGCTTCATTCTGGTGAAGAACGATTTTCTCTTTTCCAGGAAGCTCGATGACACCGCTGCCTTCCACACAGTAAATGTAGATATATTCCTCAATGCCCTCCTTTCTCTCCCGGAAATGATGCGCCGCATGGGGAAAAAATCCCACATCCGTCAGGTACATTCGTTTCACCAGCGGATGCTCCGCATACTCCTCAAACACCTCCGTGGGCAGTACAAACATCCACTCTCCTTTGAAACCCTCCCGTTTCTTTTCCGTATCCATCTTTTCCATCAAAATCCCCCTCATTTCTCCCGGAATTTTCTGTGCTCTTTGCTTCCACATTACCACATTGGTGGAAAATTGTCCATCATTTACCACAATCCCCCATTTTCCTTTTCTTCTGTTTATACTACAATGAGCCAAGAAACAACGTTCAGAGCCAGCCTCCGGAATGCTTCGCATTTTGTCAGTGTGGCCTATCCTTCAAAAACAGCCTTAAAAGGAGAAGAAAATCCATGAACACAAACAAAACATCCATCTGGGAAGAGGATATCCTCATCCCCACTTACAAGGTTTATCCGCCGGAAAAAAATCCATTATTTATTGAAAAACGTGCCTATCAGGGAAGTACCGGAAAGGTCTATCCGCTTCCGGTAACGGAGAAGATTTCCGATGAAAAGGAGGACGTATCCTATCATGCCGTCTTTCTGGAAAATGAATATCTGAAGGTCTGCGTTCTTCCGGAACTCGGAGGCCGCATCCAGCGCGCCTATGACAAAACCAACGGCTATGATTTTGTCTATTATAACCATGTGATCAAGCCCGCTCTGGTGGGCCTGACCGGCCCCTGGATCTCCGGAGGCATCGAATTTAACTGGCCTCAGCATCATCGTCCCTCTACCTACTCTCCGGTGGACTATACGCTGTCCGAGAACCAGGACGGATCCTGCACCGTATATGTCAGCGAAACCGATAAAATGTATGGAACCAAGGGCATGGCCGCCATTTCCCTGTATCCCGGGAAAGCCTATATCGAAATCAAAGGCCAGCTTTACAATCACACCGATCTTCCGCAGACCTTCCTGTGGTGGGCAAATCCGGCTGTCCCGGTGAATGAACATACCTATTCCGTCTTTCCGCCCGATGTCAATGCGGTAATGGATCATGGAAAACGAGCGGTATCCACTTTCCCCATTGCCACCGGAGAATACTACAAATGTGATTACTCCGCAGGAGTGGACATTTCCCGTTATAAAAATATTCCGGTTCCGACCTCCTACATGGCCGCCCACTCCGATTTCAACTTTATCGGAAATTATGACGAAAGCCGTGAAGCCGGCCTGCTTCACGTGGCAGACCACCACATTTCTCCCGGGAAAAAGCAGTGGACCTGGGGAAACGGAGACTTCGGACGCACCTGGGACCGGAATCTGACAGAAACGGACGGGCCGTACATTGAATTAATGACCGGCGTATTCTGTGACAATCAGCCGGATTTTACCTGGCTCCGCCCGCATGAAGAGAAAACCTTTGTCCAGTATTTCATGCCCTACAAGGGTGTGGGACGGGTCGGAAACGCTACGAAGGATGCGGCTGTCAGCCTTTCCGAAACAGACGGCGGCAAAGCATTGCTGAAAGTTTATGTAACCGGAGATTATGAAGACACAAAGATCCTTGTAAAAGAAAACAATTCGGTGCTCTATGAAGCCAGCGTTTCCCTGACTCCGGAACAAGCCTTCGAAGCCCGGTTCCCGGCTCCGTCCTGCATGACAGACTGCACCGTACAGATTTCCTGCAGAGGAAAGAAGCTCGTGGATTACACCGTATATAAGAAAGAGCTGAAGCCCATACCGGAACCCGCAGAGGTCATGAAAGCGCCCCGGGACCAGAAAACCACGGAAGAGCTGTATCTGTCCGCCGCCCATCTGGAGCAGTACCGTCATGCGACCTATGAACCCGCTGACTACTATCTGGAAGGCCTGCGCAGAGACAGCAGCGATATCCGGCTGAACAACGGCTACGGCCTCCTGCTGTACAAACGCGGCTACATTAAGGAAAGTATTCCTTATTTTGAGGCCGCCATAAAAAAACAGACCTGGAAAAACCCAAATCCCTACAGCGGAGAATGCTATTTCAACCTGGGACTGGCTTTGGCTGCCGACGGGCAGGACGAAAAGGCTTATGACGCCTTCTACAAATCCACCTGGAATGCGGAGACCCAGAGCTGTGGCTTTTACTGGCTGTCCTGCCTCGCCGCCAAAAAGGGAGAATATGAAGAAGCTCTGGAATTTGCTGAAAAATCCATGATCCGCAACTGGCACAACATGAAAACCCGTGCACTGAAAGCCGCCCTGCTGCGCATGCTTGGCCTGGACAATACCGCCTTTCTGAAAGACTCTCTGGAAATTGATCCGCTGTACATGGGATGTCTCTACGAGAAAGCCCTTGCAGACAAGGATCTGCATTCCTGGAAACAGCGAATGCGCAGAGAAGCCCACAATTACCTGGAACTGGCCCTGGACTACAGCAAAGCAGGTCTTTATGAAGATGCGATTACGATTTTAAGCGCCTGTGAAGATCCCAATCCCATGTGCCATTACTATCTTGGCTGGATTTACACACTTCAGGGCAGAACAGCCGACGCAGAAGAAGCCTTTCTTCAGGCAGAGCTGGCATGCTCCGACTGCTGCTTCCCCAACCGTGTGGAAGAAATCGCCATTCTGGAGGCTGCCGTTCAGACCCTGGAAAAGGCACCGATGGCTCACTACTATCTGGGCAATCTGTTCTATGACAAAAAACAGTATGAAAAAGCTGCCGGTCACTGGGAAACCTCTGTTGCCGAAAATCCGGATTTTTCCGCGGCATACCGCAATCTTTCCATTGCCTATTATAATAAACAGCAAAATCCTTCAAAAGCAATGGAAGCCATGGAGCAGGCCTGCCGCCTGGATCCTGCTTATCCCCGCCTGTGGCTGGAATACGACCAGCTGGCAGCAAAATTAAACCGTTCCAATGAAGAGCGCCTTGCTGTCATGGAATCCCATATGGAAATCACTTCCGCAAGAGATGATTTATTCCTTCGCTATATCACGCTTTTGAACTGCACCGGCCGGTTCCGGGATGCTCTGTCTGCCCTTGCGTCCCGCCGGTTCCACCCCTGGGAAGGCGGCGAAGGCAAAGTCATCGCCCAGTACAAATACGCGCTGATTCAGCTGGCAATCCGGGAACTGAATGCCCAAAAACCCGCTGAGGCCCTGGCGCTTCTTACCAGAACTCTGACCTATCCAGAAAACCTGGGAGAAGGAAAGCTGCCCAATGTTCCGGACAATGAAGCCCATTACTACATGGGAATCGCGTATCGGATGCTGGGAGATTCCGAGCAGGCTGCTCATTTCTTTGAGCTCGCAGCCTCCGGTCCCCAGGAACCGTCCCAGATTCTGTACTACAATGACCAGCCTTCCGATTTCATTTTCTATCAGGGTCTGGCAAACCGGGAGCTCGGCCGGGAAAATGCAGCGCGAAAAGCTTTCCATCAGCTGATTATCTTCGGCGAAAAGCATTTGTTCGATAAAGCGGAACCGGACTTCTTTGCGGTATCCCTGCCGGAAATCGAAGTATATCAGGACGATATGGCGCTTCGGAATGTGCAGTACTGCAACTGCCTGCGGGCACTTGGATATCTGGGTCTTGGCAAAAAGCCGGAGGCTCAGGAACTGTTAAACGGCATTCTGAACAAACAAAGAGATTACCAGGGCGCGCTTTCCCTTTCAAAGGATCCGCTGCTCATAATCGAATAGCTGCTTCACCAATTCTTATTGTTGCGGCAGAACACCATATGGCCGACTTGCGGTCCAGAACAGAAGGTGATAAAATGTAACTGTCCAAAGCCAGGTAAAACATTATTTCCCCTTGCTGCCCTCAAAAGCAATCAATGGTTCCTATGATTTTGGAAAGGAGTATGTGATAAATGGGAAGGTTCTTCAATCCTGACAACAGCGCGTTTCAAACAGCGCTGAACTCTGAAATCTATATCGATAAAACAGGTCTGATTGCGTATACCAATAAGGTCATCAACACCAGGCAGGCGTTTGTCTGCAACAGCCGCCCCCGTCGTTTTGGTAAATCTATTACCGCAGACATGCTTACAGCCTATTACAGCAAGGGCTGTGATTCCGAAACAATGTTCTCCGGTTTAAAAATCAGCAGCATGGATTCTTTCAGGGCCAACCTTAACAAATATAACGTGCTCCACCTGGACATGCAGTGGTTTCTTCAACCCGATGGGGATACAAATGAGATTGTATCTGTGCTGCAGAAATCAGTTATAAAAGAGCTGAAAACAGCCTATCCGGATATCCTTAATGATGATGTTACCGGTCTCCCGGATGCATTGTCTCTTATTACGGAAAAGTCGGGAAGTAAATTTATCGTTATTGTTGATGAATGGGATGTTCTCATTCGTGATGAAGCAGCAAATCAGAAAGTACAGGATGAATATATTGGCCTTTTGAGGAGAATGTTCAAAGGTACAGAACCCACAAAGTTTATCGCGCTGGCATATTTAACAGGCATTCTTCCGATCAAAAGGCTG
This sequence comes from Candidatus Limivivens sp., assembly GCA_034101475.1. Taxonomy (GTDB): domain Bacteria; phylum Bacillota; class Clostridia; order Lachnospirales; family Lachnospiraceae; genus Limivivens. The sequence continues at coordinate 16,550 of JAXEJQ010000079.1, read as the reverse complement.
AAGACACAATCTGCACTCAATAATTTCATGCAGTTTACAATGCTGAGTCCGGGACCACTGGCTGAATATGTTGGCTTTACCGAAGAAGAGGTACATGCGCTATGCGATCAATATCATCAGGATTTTACGGAAGTAAAGAGATGGTATGACGGATACCAGCTTGGAAAATATCATGTATATAACCCGAATGCTGTTGTTAATTTGATGGTGGATGGAACTTTCCAAAGCTATTGGTCACAGACTGGCACATTTGAATCGATTCGTCCGTTTATCAATATGGATTTCGACGGTTTGAAAACAGCAATCATCGAGATGATTTCGGGTACTGATGTTGAAGTGTACACGGCAGCTTTCCAAAATGATATGGTCAGCTTTGAGAGCAAAGATGATGTTCTTACACTCCTGATTCATCTCGGGTACCTTGCCTATAATCAGACAAACAGAACAGCCTTTATCCCGAATGAGGAGATTCGACAGGAATTTATTTCTGCTACCAAAAGCAAAAAATGGAACGAGTTGATTGAATTTGAGCGGCAGTCAAAAGAGCTGTTGAATGCAACGCTTGACGGGAATGAGGAGAAAGTCTCAGCCGGAATCGAAAAAATTCATACAGAATTTACATCGTCTATTCAGTATAACGACGAAAACTCTCTCAGCAGCGTATTGACCATTGCCTATTTGAGTGCCATGCAGTATTATTTTAAGCCAATTCGCGAATTTCCCACTGGAAGAGGCTTTGCCGATTTTGTGTTTATACCAAAACCGGAGTATGTAATGGATTATCCGGCGCTCCTGATAGAATTAAAATGGAACAGAAACGCGAAAACAGCCTTACAACAGATCAAAGAAAAGCATTATCCGGAATCCCTTGTACACTATACAGACAATATCCTTCTTGTTGCAATTAACTACGATAAGAAGAGCAAAACCCACCAGTGTAAAATTGAAGAATACAGGGAGTAACACCCATCTCCATCTTCAATAGCAACGAAAATAGAAAAGGAGGCAAACAGCACGACGTGCGGTTTGCCTCCTTTTCTCATTTGTATCATAATTCTTCCAGCTGGAGCAAAATACTGTCATAATCCCCCTTCAGTTCCACAAAAAGCCCCATCTGCATCAGATAATCTCCCGTTTTTACTTCTTCTTTTCCATTATATTCTAACCGGTATCTTTTTTCCTCTTTCAGCCCCCGCAAAAGCAGATGATGATGCCGGTTTCCATAACGTTCGTGATCCAGAAATACAAAAACCACGCTTCTGTTTTCTTTCACATACTGCACCGCATGAATCTCATCCCTGGATAAGGATTTCAGCCGGTAAACTCTTCCGAACTGAACAAGATCCCGAATCTCTTTGTAAACCGTTATGGAATGCCGGATGGCTTCCATTGTCTCTTCGGAAGCCGTATTCAGGTCCATTCCGATTCCCAGGCTTCCGCACATGGAAACATGCATGGCAAAGGGAAGGGGAATCTTTCTCTGATTCATTCCATAATCCTCTGTAAGCCATGCCCGCATATATTTTACCGGATAAAAGTAGCTGTAATTTTCCTGGATGAAAAGACGGTCTAATGGATCCGAGTTATCACTGGGCCAGTACTCGTCGAAATACCGCATTGCCCCGTAATCCACCCGGCCGCCTCCGGATGCGCAGGCTTCAAACTCCACCTGCGGATGGCGCCTGCGAAGCTCCCGAATCAGACGGTACACGCCCTGGGTATTGCGCAGCCACAGCTCCTTCCATTTTGAAGGTTCCAGGGCCCTGCTGCCCATTTCCGCCGCATAGCGGTTCATATCCCATTTGATATACTCGATATTGTTTTCCTTTAAAAGCCTGTCAAACAGGTCAATAAGGTAATCCACCACCTCCGGATTCGACATATCCAGTTCATATTGATTTCTGCCCATCCGAACCTCTCTCGTATCATACCGGTAAATCCATTCCGGATGCGCTGCATAAAGCCTGCTGTTTTGATTCGTCATTTCCGGCTCAATCCAGAGGCCGAACTTCATGCCAAGGCGGTTTACCTCTTCAATAAGCCCGGTAAGGCCATTTGGGAATTTTTCCTTATCCGCGAACCAGTCTCCCAGGGCCGCCGTATCATCCTTTCTTCCTTCAAACCATCCGTCATCCACAACAAACAGTTCCACCCCCAGACTGGCCGCCTTTTCTGCAAGAGCAGCCTGTTCCGAAACCTTTACGTCAAAGAGTGTGGAATACCAGGAATTATACAGCACCGGAAGCGGCTTTTGTGCCATTGCAGAGGGCATCAGATGGCGGAAGCAGAACGAATGGAGCCTGTGGGACATCTGCTCAAAGCCTCCGTCCGCATAACCGGCGTAAACCGCCGGTGTCTCCAGACATTCCCCCTTTTCCAGTGTCCAGGAAAAATCCGTATCGCTCATCCCGATCAGAATATTCAGATAGCCGCTGTTTACGGTTTCCAGAACCGTTTTAAAGTTTCCGGAATACTCCAGAGCCCCGAACCAGGTCTCTCCCCCGGTTTCCGAGGCATCCTTATGTACCAGGAAAAACGGCCCGGCATTATGGCCGGTCAGCCCATAGAGACTTTCATAAACCTTTTTTCCGGTTTCCAGAGGCTCGCTGTATGCCTGAAACTCCGCTGCCCAGCGGCTGTCAAAGTTCCAGGTTTCATATCCTTTTCCCGGAAGGCTGAATTCGCCGGAATAAAAGCGCTCCAGAACAATAGAATCCTCTCCCGAATTTTCAGCTGTCCTCCATTTTTTAATAATATCTTCTTCCTCAAAAACCTCATAATGCAGATGAACCGCAAAAGGATACCGGATGTCCTGCAGAACAAGCTCCAGATGCCTGCCGTCTGTCTGGATTTTGGATACCTGGTAACGGAAATCCCTTGTTCCATCCGAAAAAGAAACCTTCAGAGATGTTTCCCGAAAACGCAGATCACCGAAGGAAGAACATTCCTCCCGGAATCTCTGCGGTCCGAAAATCAGATCCACATGGCTCGCTGCCGTATCCTCCGCAAAATCCTCCGGATTTCGGATTCGTTTCCCCCAGTAAAGGGTTTCCACAAGGCCGCCTTCCTCAATTTGAAAAATGTAGGATGTATGTTTCGTTTGAAGAGCAAAAAGCCTGTTATCAATCTGCTGAATCGCCATATCATTTTTCTCCTTCATAAAAAGCAGAGGGAATGGCCCTTCCCGGGTATCCGTTTAAACAGTTCTGCGGATTCCCAGAAGATCTGCCACATGCAGAATATTGTCCACATCGCTCTGCACCAGCCTGCCGTGAATATCCGGCGGAAGATTGACAACCATCAGGTTATCCTGAGCTGTAATCTGCCGGTAAGATTTCGCGATATATTCCGGATCCATTACCGGTTTGTCTTCATAATTTTCACAGTAGAACCAGCTGAATCCATCCCTTGAGCAAATCGTCTGTTCAAAGGGCATGTAGTAATGCTCACCTTCCCAGGTATAGAGCTTCGGGTCATCCTCCTTGCATAAATACGGATCCCAGAGCCGGAAATCCGACGGGAAATTCCGGATCGGGTCGTAAAGCTGGTAATTCTGCGGCTGATACCGTTCAGACGGATCGCCAAGGCCCGGTTCGCCAATCGTATGGTTGATACCGATCTGGCAGTCCGGCTGCAGCCGTTTTACCAGATCATAAATCAGGTCATATCTCCATTGGGGACAGAGCTTATCCCAGGGACCGTCCAGCCAAAGCTCTGCGATCTCCCCATAACGGCCGTCCATCAGTTCTTCCAGCTGTTTTAACATATACGGAATATACCCCTTGTCAAAGTTTTCCGTATAAGACGGCTCATGTCGATCCCACAGAGAGTAGTAAAGAGCCATTTGGATTCCATACTCTTTACATGCCTTTGCCACTTCTGCCACCACATCCGTCGGATTCGGGCTGAATTTTACGCTGTAGCGGGTAGTGTCCGTATCCCACATACAAAAGCCATCGTGGTGCTTTGTAATAACGATCACAAAGTTCATACCTGCCTCATAGGCGGTCCTTACCCATTGTCTTGCATCGATTGCATCCGGCTGATAACTCTGGATCGGCAGCTTTCCGTCAGACCATTCCACATTGTGGAAGGTGTTGATGCCAAAGTGCAGAAACATTCCGTATTTTCGGGCAATCTGCTTCTTCTGGGCTTCTGTCGGATGATCCGATGGTATCTGTTTGATCATTTCACATTCTCCTTCTCTTTGCATTATCTTTTTCAACTCTTTTTGTCTTTTGTTTTATTTACTTTTTCGCCTTTTTCTTTCTTCGATTTCCTTTTTGCAGTTATCCTTTTACAGCCCCGGCCATAACGCCGTCGATAATATACTTCTGCATGACAAGATACAGCACAATAATCGGAATCATCGCCAGTAAAAATGCCGCAAAAGCCATATTCAGCTTGCCTCCGTACTGTCCGAAGAAGAAATACTGCGTCAGCGGAATGGTTCGTACCTCTGCCTTCTGGGCAATAATCAGGGAAATCTGGAAATCATTCCAGACTGCAAGGGCATTCAAAATCAAGGTTGAAGAAACGATGGGCTTCATCAGCGGAAATACGATTGTCCAATAGGTTTTGAACCGTCCGGCGCCATCAATAAAGGCCGCTTCTTCCATCTGGATCGGAATACTCCGGATGAAGCCTGTATAGACAAACACATTATACGCCAGCTGGAATCCGCTGATCGTAATAATCAGCCCATGAATTGTATTCAGCATCCCTGCATTTTTCAGCTGTACATACAGCGGAAGCATCACCACCTGGAAGGAAAGCATGATTGCTCCGAGAAAAATATAGTACATGGTCTGATAAAATCTGGACTGCAGATTTCTGGCAATCACATAGGCCGCCATGCTGCTGACTACCATCAGAAGCAGTACGCTGCATACGGTTACAATCACACTGTTTCGTGTCGCAGTGAAAAAGTTGGAAACCTCGATGGCTTCCGAAAAATTAGCCCAATGAATTTTCGTAGGCCATGCCAGACCGGTTGCCACGGTTTCCTCCGGTGATTTTAGAGCATACACAACCGATATGTAAAATGGTGCCAGAAAGATCAGAGTAACCAACAGTTTTATGACTGTTTCGAATATTTTGAATCCTGTTTTCTTACTCATCACATATCTACCTCTCTTCTTCTCAGGATCGATGTAACCGCTCCCGTCACAATGAAAATCGCAATCATCATCAGGATCGCCGCCGCCTGTCCGTATCCGGCCCGGTTATAGGGGAAGGTATAATTATATACGTAAAGAGCCATGGTTTCCGATGCCCTTCCCGGACCGCCGTTTGTAGCTGCCATAACGTAGTCAAATACTTTCAGTCCCCATCCCATAAACAGGGTCACATTGATGGTAAACGCCGGAGCCAGCAGCGGAAGGGTAACATAGAAAAAGCTCGTCAACGGACCTGCACCGTCAATTCTGGCAGCCTCGTAGTAGACTTCATCAATTCCCTGAAGTCCGGCGAGATAAATCAGCATGGAATATCCGATATCATGCCACATTTCCATAATGCAGATTCCGATCATCACCGTCTTTGCATTTCCCAGAAGACTTTTGATTCCAAAAATATCATAGAAAATATCACTGTAAATATAACTCCAGATATAACCCGTCAGCACCAGGCTGACAATAAAGGGCATAAAAATACAGGTCCGCATCGTCTTATTTATTTTGGTATTCTTCTTCAAAAGCACCGCGATCAGAAGTCCCAGAACATTATTTCCGATTACCGTCACAACGGTAAAAAACAGGGAATTGCGGATCGGTCCGACAATGCTCGGATCCTTTAAAATACGCAGATAATTTTTAAAGCCCACATAGTGATAGGTAAGTGAAAACCCGTCCCAGTCCGTAAAGGAATAGCGAATTCCTTTGAAAAATGGCACGCCTACCGTAAACAGAAACAGAATGAGTGCCGGAGCCAGAAACAGGAAATTCACAGCGCCTTTTTTGATACGTAATTTGTTCTTCATACGCTCCTCCTCAAAACAGCAGGGGCTGTCCAGGCAGACAGCCCCTTGCATTTTAATACTGAATTGCCGCGATCTCTGCATCCAGCTTCTCAATATAGGCATCTACATCTCTGTCCGGATCAGCAGCAAATTCTTCCTGCCATTTCCGGAATGTCGCGTCAAACTGTCCTGAGAAAACACCTTCTGCTTCATAGTTGTATACCGCATCATTTTTCGCGATTTCCACAATATCCCGAACGATCGGTGAGGAAGAGCTGAGATCTCCGTCAAGAACACACGGAATATCTGTTCCGCCTTCATTCATAATGGCCATACCCTCTTCGGAAGCCATGAATTCAATAAATTTCAGTGCTTCCTCTTTATGCTCAGACTGTTCGGTAACCAGATAGCTTCCGCCGGATGCAAGTCCCAGTACCGGCTGGTCATCGTCTGTATTCGGGGTAGCAAAGAAACCGATCTGATCGTCCACACCCAGCGCTACGAACTCACTGATTTCCCAGTTACCGCTTACCAGCATAGCTGCTTCTCCGTTAATCAGCATATTGCGGGCCTGTGCACAGTCCGTTCCGAAATCATCGCCGCTTTCAAAAGAAAGTCTGTCAGCGGTTCTCTGAACAACTTCCCGGAATTCCGGATAATCTGCAAAGGTCTTCTCTCCGGCCTGGATTTCCTCAAACATCTTCGGATTCTGCTGCAGGCAGTAGCCATACAGATCGCTCTGGATTTCACACTCTGCAGGCCAGGAGTCCTTGTATCCATGGGCAAAAGGATAAATTCCCGCATCCTGGAACTTCTGGCATGCCTCCATCAGCGCTTCATGGCTCTTGGGAATCTCAATGCCGTTTTCTTCAAACACTTTCCTGTTGTAGAAGATTCCCATACCGCCCATATTGGTCGGAACACCGTAAACCTCGCCATTTACCGTCATAGAAGCCAGAGCTTCCTGAGAAACGTTATTTAAAAATTCCTGTCCCGTCAGCGGCATCAGATGTCCTGCCGCAATCAGATCCAGATACTCCTTCGGGCGGCCTGCGATAATATCGGGTGCATCTCCGCCTGCCAGCTTGGTTTTCAGCATAGTCATGAACTGTCCGTAGTCAATGGCCTGAGCTTCATACTTCACACCGGGATTCTGCTCTTCCAGAGCCGCAATCATCTTATCCAGCTTGTCACGATCCGACTGCTGATCATGGTGATGGAAAATCGTAACGACAACTTCTTCGTCGGCAGATACCCCCATTCCCATTGCTCCGGTCAGCATTCCTGCTGCCAGGCACACTGCGATCATTTTTCCGATATTTCTTCTCATCTTCAATCTCCTCCTGTTTTTGTGTTTGTTCTGTTTTTGATGATTCTATTCTACCGTTTTGCCAGCCGGATACCATCCCAGGAATTTTACAAAACCTATGTTTTTTTTACTTTCTGATCTGTTTCTTATACTCGCTTGGCGAGATTCCTTCTATTTTCCGAAAAACCTGAAAAAAATACTCATAGTTGCTGTAGCCTGCTCTCTGCGCTACCTCCGTAATCCGAAGTCCCGGCTCTCCCAGCAGCTGCTTTGCCTTCTGAATCCGGAATTTATTGAGAATCTCCGTGAAATTTTCTCCGGTCTCCTGCTTCAGAAGACGGCTCAGATAGGAAGGATTCGCCCCCAGATATTCCGCCATCTGTGTCAGGGAAATTTCCTGCCGGTAATTTTTCCGTATATATTCCAGTGCATCCTTCGTCAGAGGATTGTAATTCTTTTCTCCGTCTTTCAGCTCCCCCCGCAGATTTTCCAGATAATTTTTCATATAGATCCGTGCGGATTCCATATCCACCAGACCGTTGATTTCACTGACAATTTCATTGATTTTAAAATCCTTCCGTTTGCTGCTGTAGTGCCGCAGAAGGGTAATACAGGCCTCGCTCAGCAGACACTTAATCTGAAAAAGATCTCCTTTCGCACTCTGGGCAATCCCTTCCAGCAAACGCTGGATTTCCTGATCAGTCCATTCCTTTTCCTCCGATTCCAAAGCTGCATACAGTCTTTCGAGGGTTTCATTCCAGTATCCGGCCTGCTCTTTGTCAATGAGATTCTGCCTTTCCACATCCAGAATCATTTCCCTGGCTGTAAAAAAGTTCCTTTCCAGAACTGCCTGTGCCTGTCTATAACATTCCACCGCTTTTTCCAGCTGATTGGTCACCTCTCCGATCACAGCAAAAATTTCGGGCAGCCCGTCCTCCCGCAGCCTGTGGTTCATATGGTGCAGTTGATTTCTCATACTTACCTTATGTTCTCTGGAGCTCCCTTTTTTTACATCCAGCACAAAAAATCCCATATCTGCTCCGTCTGTCACGTCCAGAACCCGGACACCTCTCTGTTTTTCATATTCATACATGGAAAAGACCACACGGTTCTGAATTTCCGCAATCTGTTTTTTATCCGCCGATCGCACTCTGACCGCCGCAACATGAATATAAAGGTTTCGGAGCCCCATTTCCGTAAGCTCCTCTTCCCGATAATCCGCCAGGGCGTTCCTCCCTTTCAGCATATCCGACAAAATTTTTCCCTGTACCGCCCGCAGAGACTGTATGACCTGCTGCCGGTACAAATTATTCTCCAGCATCAGCTGATTCTCATAGCTGGCACGCTTTTCCGCCTGGGCAATTTCCTGAACGGTTTCATTCAAAACCTGAATCACATTCTGATTGTCCAGAGGCTTCAGCAGAAGATCCTGGACATTCAGCTTCAGAGCCCGTTTTGCATATTCAAATTCCTGAAAGCCCGTGATCACAATCACTCTTGTAAAGGGAAGCTTCTGATTCACATATTCCGCAAGCTCCAGCCCGTCCATTCCCGGCATCCGAATGTCCGTGATAATAATATCCGGCTTCAGCTTTTCTGCCTGTGCCTTTGCCGTGAGTCCGTCCCCGGCTTCCCCGCAGACCGTACAGGACAGCTCCTCCCACGGAATCGTCTTTTTCAGCGCCTCCCGGATTAACGGCGTATCATCAATAAGAAAAACCCGGTATTTTCGATTCTCTTTCATCTCATATTTCTCCTTCAAACCGAATGGGCATACAGATTCGGACCTTCGTCCCTTCTCCCGGCCTGCTGCTGATCGTCAGACCATAGCTCTCTCCATACAGAATCTGAATTCTTTTATGGACTGCGAACACGCCTACCTTTGTGTGCGACTCTGAATTCTCGGTTTTTTTCAGATCGGTGTCCATTCCCACTCCATCATCCTCTACTTCGATGATCATATCGCTCCCTGACCCAAAAGCCCGGATCACGATATACCCCTTTCCAACCTTTGGCGCAATCCCGTGAATGTAGGCATTTTCCACCAGGGGCTGCAGAATCAGCTTCGGCACAATGGTTTCCTCCAGGGATTCTTCAATGGAAAAGGAAATCTCCAGCTTATCCCCGCAGGAAACCTTCTGAATCTCTATGTAATTGCGGATATTTTCCAGCTCCTCATAAAAGAAGACAAACTTTCTTTTGTTGCTGATGGTGTCCCTCAGATAATTTCCCAGCAGGTAAATGCTTCTCGCAATCTGTTCATCGCCGTGCAGCTTTGCCATGCTGTTGATGCTCTCCAGCGTATTATACAGAAAATGTGGATTCAGCTTTGCCTGCAGGGCGTCATACTCAAACTGGAGGGTTTTGATTTCCGCCGATTTCATTTTTGTTTTTTCCTCGCTGACCTGCTCGATCAGGCTCTGAATCTGTCCGGACATATCATTGAATTCCACCGCCAGCATACCGATTTCATCCCGGGACTGGGGAACAATCTGCGTTTGAAAATCGCCCTTTGAGATTGCCCGGATCTTTTCCAGCAGAATGCAGATCGTATTTGCGATGCCGTCTGAAATCACCATGGCACACACACCGGCAAAGAGACCGGCAAACAAAACAATATAAATCAGCGGCTGCAGAATCTTTCTGGATTTATCGGAAATGATTTTTGTGTTGATCAGATACATGAGCCAGAGCTGATTATTATCGGATCTCCAGGTAACGCAGATATACGGAAGTCCCGGAATCTTTGTCTCCTTCTGCGTGCGGAGCCTGCTTCCCTCCTTCTCCAGAAAGATCTGCGCCGTTCCTGCGGCCTCCGGATCTGATACAAGCAAAATTTCATTTTCGCTGTTTAAAACCACCAGACTTTCCTCTTCATCCTGACTGTTATCATAGCGTTCCCTCAGATATTCCGTCCCGATCCCAATGGTAATCACGCCTACGCGTTTCATCATGGATTTATCAAAAACCGCCCTGGAAGCCAGAATCACTTCCTCCCCGCAGGGACAAAAGCATTCCTTTCCCCACAGATCCAGCGCCTTCTCACAGGGTATCGCCTGAATAACCTGCTCTTCCTGCACATCCAGCTCGCTATCGGAATAATAGAAGGAATTCCCCTCCTGATCCGTAATCACAAGAAGCTGAATATGATTGTCATAATTCATCAGATTATTTGCGAAGCTGCTGAACACCTGCTTCTGTTCATACTTTTCCTTCCACAGCTTCTCCTCCTGGCTCCCCACCAGATAGCTTCCAATATCCGCTTCAAAGTATTGCCGGAATACAAAATCTGTAATAAAATCCAACGTGCTTCCATAATTTTCTCCCAGCTGCTCTGTAAGGTTAATGCTGGCATTCACCGACTTTTCAATGAGCTGCTTTTTCACAAAATAATATCCCGTAATTCCCAGCAGCAGCGCCATAATCAGAATAATGCCAATACTCATAAACATCAGCTTTTTCCGGATTCCCAGGTCACGAAAACGCTGAATAAGTGATTCCGCGTGGTTTTTCATGGTTTTGATTTCCCCCCAAGTCACATTTTTGCATCTTTTCTCCGAAACGGCCGGTTCCGGGCCGTTCCCTGTCCGCCTTTTTTCTCTTTGTATTATATCAAGCAGACGAAGTAGTGGCTAGTACATCGTTTGAGAATTCAAAAGAAACCCTTTATCGGAATGCCTTCCTCATACCTGACAGAAAAAAGCGAAGAGCCTCACACTCTCCGCTTCCGATCCATTATTTTACAGAATATCACCGCCACCCCCGTACTCACCGCTGTCGCCACAATGGCGGGGCCTACAATGGCTGTGGGATTCACACTCCCATACTGGCTCCGGTACGCAATAATATTCACCGGAATCAACTGCAGAGAGGAAATATTCAAAATCAGGAACGTGCACATTTCATTGCTGGCCACGCTGCGGGGCATGGCTGGGCAGCCGGAAATTCTTCTGCTCCTGCCAGTTTTCGCAGTTTGATTAGCATTTCCGGCATCTTTTTTACGCAGTTCTCCCAGGTTCCTTTCTCCTTTTATGCGGCGGTCTTCCTCTGCACGCCGTTCCTCTTCAAGCTCTGCCAGACTTTCCATGGTTTTCAGTCCTGCCGGGGTTGCCCCCCATCCCAGGCCCAGAAAATTTGCCAGGAAATTTGCGGTAATGCTTTCCAGCGCCGGGTGTTCCTCTGGAATTCGCGGAAACAAAAAACGAACCAGCGGCCTCATTCCTGCCGCCAGCCGTTCCATCAGCCCGCTCTCTTTTGCAATTTCCATAATTCCCACCCAAAGAGCCATGACCCCCGTCATGGTAATGCAGAGCGTCACCGCCTCTTTGGATGAGTTCAGCACCGCATCCGTCACTTCCTGCATTCTTCCGGTAAATGCTCCATAAACAATGCCGATCAGCAGCATTGCGCCCCACAGATAATTCATAAGCTTTCCATCTTCCAGACAGCGTTCTCAGGAAATATATATGCCGGACAGGATACATCCATGAGAAAACTTCTTTTTCAGCTCCCTCACGAACACCCTTTCCTTTACAGAAAATATCTGCGGGGAATTTCTTCTTTCCCTGCGCTCACCCTACAGAGAAGTATTCATTTCATTGATTTTATCTGCAATGAATTTTTCCACCTGATCCCGTTCAATCTTCAGGGAACACGCCAGCTCGCCATACAGCAGGTCTTCCGCCAGCTTCCAGTATTTTTCATCCACGCTGGTAATCTTTTTTCCCCGGTTTACCCGCTCTTTCTTCCTCAAATACAGTGTCTTTATGATCTTTACCCATTCTTCACAGTCATATTTCCGAATGGCTTCCTTATAGCAAAGCTCTCTCTGCTTCTCATTCTCAATCCACAGCGTTTCGATCTTCGGGATTTTCTGAATCAGCTCCATGGCTTCCTGCTCTGTCAGGATCGGGCGGATCACAGCCTTCTGGCTGTCAGTGGGCGTATAGACCGTTCCCTGTCCGTACTGGGGCTGCAGAACATAATACAGACGCTTTCTGTCCACTCCCGCCATATCCATATGCGTAAAGCCGACCACTTTGCATACTCCCGAATTTCCATAAACTACCAGTGTCCCTTCTTCAAACATTGCAATCCCTCACTTCTGAATTCTGCATCATCTGACCCTTTTTCCGGTTAAGCTTCCGTCTTTTCCTGTTATTTTTCTGCGCAGCTCTGCAGACGATCATTCCACATAAATCCTGAGTTCTTTCAGATTCTTCCGATGCCGGAGCCTTCTCAGCGCTCTGGCCTCAATCTGACGGATTCTCTCCCGGGTCACATGATAAACCTGTCCTACCTCCTCCAGCGTCCAGACCCTTCCATCCTCAAAGCCGAACCGCAGCCGCAGAACTGACTGCTCCCGGTCTGTCAGTGTGGACAGCATTTCTGATAATTCCTGCTGCAGGAGCAGATATTCTGTCTCCGTATACTGATCTGCCATGCTTTTGTCCGGAATAAATTCTCCCAGGGAGGTCTCTTCTTCATCACCCACCGGAGTTTCCAGAGAAACCGTATCTCCAAACAGCTTCAGAATCTCCTCCATTTTTTCAACAGGCAGCTCCATGATCTCCGCCATCTCATTCAAATCCGGTTCTCTTCCGTTCTCTGCCAGAAACTTCCGGGACTGGGAGCGGATCCGGTTCATCGTTTCTCTCATATGGACCGGAATCCGAATCGTCCGGGACTGGTCTGCAATGGCTCTGGTCACTGCCTGACGAATCCACCAGGTCGCATAAGTGCTGAATTTGAAACCTTTTTCATAATCAAATTTCTCAGCAGCCTTCATCAGTCCCACATTTCCTTCCTGAACCAGATCCAGAAAGGACATATTGCTTCCGCCGGCATAACGTTTCACAATGCTGACCACCAGCCTGAGGTTGGCGTTGACCAGTTCTTCCTTTGCCATCTCATCACCCTGACGGATCCTGGCTGCAATCTCACGCTCCTCGTCAGCACTTAAAAGAGGAAATCTCCCGATTTCCTTCAAGTACATTTTTACCGAATCATTTGACAGGTAAGACAGATCCTCCTCCTCTGTATCCTGTATCTCTTCCTCCGGAAAAACAACCAAAATGTCTTCTTTTTCCAGAACCTGTTCAATCTGACTGAGCTCCTCCGCTGTGGGAGAATTTCCTCCACAGATACCCGGAATCTCGGAAACATCCAGAACATCTCCGTTTTCATGAGCATGCTCTGCCAATTTCTCTATCTGTTCTTTCTGAAGCATCCTTTCACCTCTGGTAAAATAAGCGAAGACCCCTCTCCGCTAACTCTCATGCTGCAATATCTTTCTTTCATTTTATCAAAAATTTTTCGATGTTTCCAATGCTTTTTTCAGAACTTTATCAGTTTTGTTCAATTTTGCATATGTTATCTTTCTATAATTTGGCTATTTTGTATACTTCCCAAAGAATAAATCCTCCTAAAAAAGCAGCTGCACAGGCACAGATTCTGCATCCACATAACAAAAAGAGCCGCCAGCCTGTACTGACAGCTCCCGTTTTCGGTAACCTTCTCATCCTGTTTCTCACAGTCATTTTCCTGCAATCCGTTTTTCTCACAGCAATGCCTGATAAATTTCCCGTTTGCTCACTCCCCGGTCTTTGGCCACCTGTTTCATGGCCTCCTTCCGATCCATTCCCTTTTCCAGATACTGTTCCATATGTTCCTCGATACTGAGGGTCTCCCAGAACTGCTGCTGTTCCTGCCGTATCTGCTGTCTGCTCTTTCCTTCCAGCACCAGTACGCATTCCCCTTTGGGCTCCTGTTCCTCGTAAAAGTGCAGCGCATCCTCCAGCGTACTCCGAAATGCCGTCTCATGCTTTTTCGTCAGCTCCCGGCAGACCGTCACAGGACGGTTTCCCAGAACATCCAGCAGCTCCCGCAAGGTGCGCACCAGCCTGTGGGGCGCTTCATAAATAATCATTGTCCGGGTCTCGCCCGCCAGCTCTTCCAGAACCTGCTGCCGCTCCTTTTTTTCCGAAGGCAGAAAAGCCTCGAAAGCAAAACGCCTCGTTCCAAGACCGGACATTGTCAGAGCCGTAATACAGGCACAGGCTCCCGGCAGAGATGTCACTTCAATTCCGGCCTCATAGCACAAACGGACCAGATCCTCTCCCGGATCGGAGATTCCCGGAGTCCCTGCATCCGTGATCAGGGCCACATTCTGGCCTTCCTTCATTTTCTCAATCAGAGTATGAGCCTTTTCAATCCGGTTATATTCATGATAGCTGGTCATTGGCGTTTTGATTTCAAAATGATTCAGCAGCTTAATACTGTTTCTGGTATCCTCTGCCGCAATCAGGTCCACCTCCCGCAATGTCCGAAGGACACGCATGGTAATATCCTCCAGATTTCCGATGGGGGTGGCGCAAAGATATAATTTTCCTGCCATATTATCCCCTTTCCTGTTTCCGCCATGTCAATGCTTTCCTTGCAGCCCTATTCTTCCGTAATCCATCTGCCATCACATCCGCCACACCATTTCTCTTCGTAAATCATTTTCCTGGCAAAATCCATCCCCGGAAACCTATCGGAATCAGTATCCATAAATATCGTAAATTTCATCGTGATAAACCCCGGGCTCCTTGTATACAATCAGCGGTTTTTCCACCGTAATTCTGGATTTTCCGCCCCGCATGGCCTCAATCAGCACCATATTCGGCTCCTTATCCACAAACGGATACACCAGCCGCATCCGTTTCGGTTCCAGATGATGAGTCACCAGGGAAGACAGAATCTCTGCCAGCCGGAATGGCCGGTGTACCAGGAAAAATTTTCCGCCGGGGCGCAGAAGCTTTTCTGTCTGGCCAATCAGATCCTCCAGCGTACAGCAAATCTCGTGCCTGGCAATGGCCTTGGGCATATCCGGATTCACCAGTCCATGATTCCCTGTCATATAGGGCGGATTGCTGGTAATCACATCAAAAGAAGCCGCATCAAAAATCTGAGTGGCTTCTCTGATATCCCCTTCTATAATGGAAATCCGCTCTTCCAGATTGTTCAGAAGGACACTGCGTCTGGCCATATCGGCGCTTTCCGGCTGAATCTCCAGCCCGGTCAGATGCCCGGCAGGCGTCTTCGCTGCCAGAAGGATCGGAATAATCCCGGTTCCGGTTCCCAGATCCAGAACCTGTTCTCCCTCACGAACTCTGGCAAATCCGGAGAGCAGTACCGCGTCCATCCCAAAGCAGAATTTTTCTTTATTTTGAATAATCTGAAATCCATTCCGGTGGAGATCATCCAGCCGTTCTCCCGGTTTCAGGTCAATCGGCGGTTTCAAATCTACCGGTGGTTTCGGCTCAATTGGCATTCAGCTTCGACTTCCCTTCTTTTTTCTCCATGGCTTCCAGCTCTTTTAATGCCTTATCCTCAATGTTTACCTTTTCCTTTTTCCGTCTCGGTTTGAACTTCAGCCGTTCTGCTTCGTATTCCCGGATCTCCTTCTCATCGTCAACATCAATGACAACCTTCACCAGCTGGCGCAGAACATTTACGCTCTGTACTTCTCCTTTAAATCCGTCATCCGTGGTAACCTTATCGCCCACTCCCGGAAGACGGCTGTTCAGATACTCATAGGTCTCTTCCTCATTTTTCAGGCAGCACATCAGCCGCCCGCAGACACCGGAAATCTTCGCCGGATTCAGAGAAAGGTTCTGCTCCTTCGCCATTCGGATGGAAACCGGAGCAAATTCAGAAAGGAATGTATGGCAGCACAGAGGGCGTCCGCAGATACCCACCCCGCCAATGATTTTCGTCTCATCCCGCACGCCGATCTGACGAAGCTCAATTCTGGTTTTAAACACGGCTGCCAGATCCTTCACCAGTTCCCGGAAATCAATCCGTCCATCCGCCGTAAAATAAAACAGTACCTTGTTATTGTCAAAGGTGTATTCTGCATCAATCAGCTTCATCTCCAGCTTATGCTTGCGAATCTTTTCGAGGCAGATTTTCATGGCATCCTTTTCTTTTTCCCGGTTTCTTGCCGCTCTGGCATCATCCTCCGCATTGGCGATCCGGATAACGGCCTTTAAAGGCTGCACCACCTTATCATCCGGCACCTCCTGCACCTTTGCGACTACGCTTCCGTATTCGATCCCCCTGGCCGTCTCAACAATCACATGATCGCCTTTTTTTATGGGCAGCTTCTTCGGATCGAAATAATAAATCTTCCCGGCATTGCGAAACCGCACTCCTACAATCTTTATCATTATCCCAAATTCTCCTTTATCGTCAGGAACAACAGTTCCATAGTCAGGTCAAAATTAACATTTGCGCTCA
>JAXEJQ010000078.1:0-36524 GCA_034101475.1 Candidatus Limivivens sp. | reverse complement strand
CAAGGCCGATGATTCCCAGACGATGCTTTTTTAAATAAGAGAAGATCATCCCAGATAATACCCCATTCCCTTTTTCGTCAGAATAAAATCCGACAGTCCTTCCTTTTCCAGTTTTCTCCGAAGCCGCGTGATATTGACGGTCAGCGTATTCTCGTCCACGTAGCTGTCCGTCTCCCACAGACGGGTCATCAAGGCATCCCGGCTGACCATTTTCCCTTTCTGCTCCATCAGCATCTGCAGGATCCGGTACTCATTTTTCGTCAGTTCCATGCGCTTCCCCTGCCAGGTCAGAGTCGCATCCCCCGTATTCAGAATCGCTCCGCGATGCTCCAGAAGCCCGGTCTGCCCGCCAAAATCATAGGTCCGTCGCAAAAGCGCCTGAATTTTAGCCGTCAGCACCTGCATATCAAAGGGCTTCGCAATAAAATCGTCTCCTCCCATATTGATGGCCATGACAATGTTCAGATTATCCGATGCAGAAGACAGAAAGAGAATCGGCGCCTTGGAAATTTCCCGTATTTTCGAGCACCAGTAATAACCGTTATAAAAAGGAAGAACAATATCCAACAAAACCAGCTGAGGATCCCAGGCAGCAAATTCCTCCAGAACATTCTGAAAATTCCTGGCGCATGCCACCTCATAGCCCCAGCTCTCCAGCTGCCGACCCAGAGATCCGGCTATGGTCAGATCATCCTCCACAATGAATATCCGATACATGTCAATATTCCTTGCCGTTCAGAATCTCAACATAATCCTTGTAGTTTTTCTCCAGAAGCCGCGGCGTATCCAGGCCGTAAGGACATTTGCTTTTACACTTGTTGCAGTGCAGGCAGCCTTCAATTTTCCGCATTTTCTCCTGCATTTCCGGCGTCAGCTGGGCTTCCGAGGGCGCTCTGCGGATCATTAGGGACATTCTGGCACAGTTATTGATTTCAATACCTGCCGGACAGGGCATACAATAGCCGCATCCCCTGCAGAATTCTCCCTGAAGCTCCTTCCGGTCCTTTTCGATCAGCGCCCGGATCTCCTCCGTCATCACAGGCGGATTCTCAATATAGGACAGGAATTCGTCCAGCTCCCGCTCTCTCTGAACTCCCCAGACAGGCAGAACATTGTCAAACTGTGCCTCAAAGGCATAGGCAGCCTCCGAATGGGTGATCAGGCCGCCGGACAGAGCTTTCATGGCAATAAATCCCATGCCGGCTTCCTTACATTTCTTCACCAGCTCCAGATCCTTCTCCGTAGCCAGATAACAGAAGGGGAACTGCAGCGTCTCATACAGGCCGCTGTCAATGGCTTCGTGAGCCACTGCCAGCCGATGGTTCGTAATTCCGATATGACGGATTTTCCCCTGGGCCTTTGCCTCCAGCATCGCCTCATACAATCCGGTTCCGTCTCCCGGCTTGGGACAGAAGGAAGGATTATGGAACTGATACAGATCCAGATAATCCGTCCGCAGATTGCCCAGCGTGGTCTCCAGATCCTTCCAGAAATCCTCTGCCTTCCCTGCCGCTGTCTTGGAGGCAATGTAAACCTTCTCCCGCATTCCCTCAAAGGCTGCGCCCAGCTTACACTCGCTGTCTGTGTAAAACCTCGCCGTATCAAAAAAGGTGACGCCTGCCTCATAGGCCTTCCGGAGCAGCCTTACCGCCTCTTCCTGGCTGATGCGCTGGATGGGAAGCGCGCCAAATCCGTTTTTATTCACTGTAATGCCTGTCCTGCCAAGGGTAACCATTTCCATAATGCTTTCCTTCTTTCTTCTTTTGATTTTCCGCAGACCTGCCTCCCTTTCCCGTGGGCAGGCACCGCGTTTTCTCCATTTTACTCTGCCCCTCCCGCCCCGTCAAGAGTGTGGCCCTTTCACCTTGCATTTTCTCTCAAAACCATCTATAATGATGCCAGAGCCAAAATTCATAAACAGCGATGCGCCTGCGCACAGCAGCTGACTCTTACGGAGGTATCTGAATGAAAAAATTCCGACAAATCATGGCCTGGATCGGCATAATTTTTCTTGCAGGCATGTATATTCTGACCCTGGTCTTTGCCCTGATGAATAACGAGCTGGCCGATACCCTGTTTCGTGCCTGTGTTGCCTGCACCATTCTGGTTCCGGTGGTACTTTACGCCTGTATTCTCGTTGGGCGCCTGTCCAAAAAGGACGAAAAAAAGGACTCTGAAAAGTCATAAGCTTTTCAGAGTCTTTCTTTTCAGAAAATATAGGCCAGTTCTGTTTCCTTGTCCTCCTGAATCTGCATAATACTCACCAGTACAGCCGGGAGAATGGCTTCTTTCTTATAGGTAACCAGCACCTTGCCCTCATCCAGGCACGGAATCAGGAACTCCGGCTCTGTAAACAGGCTCTTTGTCTGACCGGTCGCTCTGTCAATCCGCCTCGTAAAGGTGACATAGCCTTCTTTCCTGCACTTCAGCATCTCCCGCTCATAATCTGTCACACGTCCCGGACTCAGATGATTCAGGGAAACCTGACGGTAAAAATCCATAAACAGGCTTTTCTTGTGGCTCTTCATCCATTCCACATCTCCCCGCAGAATCCGATCACATTCTTCTCTGGTAAGTCTGGCGCACTTTTTAAAGTGGATGCCGTTCTGCTGGTACTTTTTCTCCAGAAAAATCTCATTCTCATCCCGGTTCTTCACGCAGAGATAATACTGCGGTACCGCATTCTTGACATTCGCTCCGCGAAACTCCAGCTTTCTCAGATGAAATGACTGAAATTTCTTCTTCGGCTCCGCCGCTTCTATCAGGCACTTGAGTTCACCGTATCGTTCTTCGGTGACGGTTTCACATTCTTCATAGTACGTCGTATAGTTCATATTCCTGTCCCCCCATATACTGAGTATCCCATGCCCCCCTCTGCATGAGAAGCTGTTTGTTTATGTTCTCCGATTGGATACTGTCAGTATAACAGGGAAATGTGAAATCCGAATGTCAAACTTCTGAAGACTTTCTAAAATTTCTTAAGTATCTGTTCAGCGATAAATGATATCGTCTCTTCCCGGTCCGTTGGATACCATCGTAATGGGGAATCCGATCTGCTCCTCGATAAATTCCACATAGTTCCGGCAGTTTTCCGGAAGATCCTCATATCTGCGGATGCCGCGGATATCTGATTTCCATCCCGGAAGCACCTTGATAATCGGCTTACATTTCTCCAGAACCGCCGTGGTGGGGAACTCCCTGATCTCCTTCCCATCCAGCTCATAGCCTACGCACACCGGAATCTCATCCAGATAGCCCAGTACATCCAGCACCGTGAAGGCCACATCTGTCGTCCCCTGGATCCGGCATCCATATCGGGTGGCTACACAGTCGAACCATCCCATACGTCTGGGACGTCCCGTGGTCGCGCCGTACTCACCGCCGTCTCCGCCGCGTCTTCTCAGTTCATCAGCCTCTTCTCCGAAGATCTCGCTGACAAAAGCGCCTGCGCCTACGGCGCTGGAATAGGCCTTTACAACCGTCACAATCTTCTTAATCTCATAAGGAGGCACTCCTGCACCGATGGCGCCGTAGGCAGCCAGAGTGGAGGAAGAGGTAACCATGGGATAAATGCCGTGATCCGGATCCTTCAGAGAACCAAGCTGTCCCTCCAGAAGGATGTTCTTTCCTTCCTGAATCGCATTCCACAGATACGCAGAAGTATCGCAGACATAGGGCGCAACCATCTCTTTATATTCGTGAAGTTCCTTTAACAGATCCTCCGGCTTCAGCAATGGCTTGTGATACAGATGCTCCAGCAGAATATTCTTCTGCTCGCAGATACGCACCACCTTTTCCTTCAGCAGCTCTTCATCGAAAAGCTCGCTTACCTGAAAGCCGATCTTCGCATATTTATCAGAATAGAAAGGAGCAATCCCGGACTTGGTGGAGCCGAAAGATTTTCCTGCCAGGCGGGCCTCTTCATAGGTATCAAACAGAATATGATAGGACATCACCATCTGAGCCCGGTCGGATACCAGGATCTTCGGCATGGGAACCCCTTTCTCCACAATACTCTGAATCTCCTTGAAAAGTACCGGAATATTTAAGGCAACACCATTTCCGATGATGCTGGTCGTATGGTCATAGAAAACGCCTGACGGACGCGTATGCAGGGCAAACTTTCCATAATTATTGACCATGGTATGGCCGGCGTTCGCGCCGCCCTGGAAACGCACGATAATATCGGCTTTTTCAGCCAGCATATCCGTAATCTTGCCCTTTCCCTCATCTCCCCAGTTCGCTCCAACTACTGCAGTAATCATATTGATTCCTCCTAATCCTAGGTATTCATTCACAACGTTCTTATTATACTATATTCCATTAAAGAAGTAAAGAGTTTACCGCCCGGCTTTCTGAGCAGGAAGTATTTCACGTCACTGTTCACACAGCCGCCATACACTTGCTGTATGGCGGCGTAAGAACGTGATTCAGGTGTTCGCCAGTGAATCGTAACTATTTTACCACTTATTCTGGTATCTTTTACCCGTAATTTGCCTAGCACTATTTGTAATATCTTTTATGATAATAGTAAATAGTAATACTGTTCCGGCCCGCCGGCTCCTGTGCGGAACCGGCACAGCTGCAACCATCAGAAAACACCTCAGAAAGGAGGCTGCCATGGAAAACCGGATTATGGAACTGCGAAAAGAGCGAAAGCTTACACAAATTTCCCTGAGTACAAGCATTGACGTTTCCCAGGAAACGATCAGCGCCTACGAAACAGGCAAGCATGACCCCACCGCCGAAAACCTGATCCGCATTGCCGATTTTTTCCATGTCAGCATCGATTATCTGCTGAAGCGCAGCGACTGTCGGAAAGCCCAGGCCTTTGATCAGCTTTCTGACGACGAGATGAAGCTGATCGAAACCTTCCGGAAGGTCCGTCCGCTCTCCAGAGGACGCGTTCTCAGTTATCTCCAGGGTTTTGCAGACCGGGATAGCGCTGATCTCTGATTCCTTTTTTTTGAAAAGCAATGAAAAAGCTTCTGTCAAAGGCAAATGTTTTGTCTGCTTTTGATGGAAGCTCTTTACTTTTCGAAAAAACCGGCAGCGGCATGAGAGCGATCGTGTCTGTCTACTGATGCAGTCTCCGTATGATTTTATAGATCACCTCATGCTCCGTAACCAGAGGCTTTTTGTGTGCGAAAAAGATAATGCCGTCCGTAGGGGCGTTGACCTGAACCAGCACATGACCGTCCAGCGGATGAAGAATCTCCGCCAGCACATCGCCGCAGCGCACTTCGTCTCCCGGATTGCATTTTCTCCGGTATATTCCTCCCGCATCTGTCCGCACTGCTGTCATATCATCTTCATTTACCACACTGGCAATATAGCCGCCGTGGCTGTTATAACGGATAATTCCCATTCTGGTCAGGAACCGGAGAATCGCTGCCACAGCCTGTCTGGCACTGACCTCATCAATCTCGTCTGTCTCCGCTGTATAGACAGAAAACGCATTAGTATTCCAGATCTGCCAGTTATAATTCAGGGTTGTGGTATCGATGGGCCTGGGTTTGCGGACAATCACATAGGGCAGGCCAAACAGATTGGCAAGGCTGGCGCTCTGATAACCCGTTTCCATCATCCGCACATGGGGGATAAAATCTCCCGGAAGATAAAAGCTGGCAAACTGAATGCCGTAGCTGTAGCCCTGGAGCTTTTCAAAAACCCCTGCGGCGATCCGCTGAGTGGTCTCTCCCATACTGTTTCCCGGGAACATCCGGTTTATGTCCGTGTTATCCACTGCCCAGAAACGTTTTCCGATATTCATGGAATGGCTGTTAATAGAGGGCACAACCAGAATCTCATTATTGGATACGATGGCACCCTTTTCCTCCAGTCTCTGAAGTGCCTGGACAAGCTGGGAGCAGACATACAGCTGCTGATATTCATTTCCGCGGATGGCTCCCACAATACAGGCTGCCTTATCTCCCTTTCCAAAAAGAAATCCCTTTACCTGGATCTCCTCCCGGTAGGGCGCTTTCAGGGAATACAGAATTTCTTCTCTCATTTTTTGATCCCTCCCAGAATCCGCGCAAGCAGGGAACCGCTGTAAACCACAGGATATTCCCTTCTGGTAAATACCATTCCGTCTACTCCCGCAGTAATGCGCTCCTCCACCTCGCCGGTCAGAGGACATAAAATATCACCCAGATGCTGGCCTTTTTTTACCTGGTCGCCGTGCTCGATTGCAGGTACAAAAATTCCTGCGGCATCGGCGTTGATAAACTCCACTTCATGATCCGTGGATACAATCGGCTCCTTCACAGGTGCTGTCGGCCCTTCCCAGATTCCCATTTCTTTCATCAGGCAAAAAATACCATCCACAAGCTGTTCACAATATTTCCGGGTTATCCTCATTCCCACGCCCATTTCCACAACCAGAGTCGGAACTCCCACATTGTTGAGGCTGTGCGCAAGGGTGGATTCCAGAACCGTAGCCGACGCGTGAACCCAAACGAAATCTACATTCAGCAGCCTTGCCATAGGAACCAGCTTTTCGGCTGTCTCCTCACTGATTCGTACCTGTGGAATTTCCATCAGGAAAATGTTGCTGGCATGAATGTCGATGCAGACATCCGAGCCCGTCAGATCCCGGATAATCTGGGATGCCACCGTCTCCATCATCGGCCCTTTATCTGTTCCAGGAAAAATCCGGTTCATATCCAGATCAAACATGGGGACGCCTCTGGTGATGGAATCAATCCCCAGGGGATTCAATGCCGGATAAATGTCCACAATTCCTTTCAGCGCTCCCCTGTTTTCCTGAATTCTGCGGTTCATTTCATAGCAGACAAACTGACCCTCCAGCTCATCCCCATGGGTTCCCGTCACGATGCTGATTCTTTTTTCCTTTCCGGTTTTCTTTTCCGGCTCCAGTCTGTTTTTACGGATCACCAGATGTTCCTCCACCGGAAGCTCCACCGAAACTACCGTTTCAATCATGTGATTTCCTCCACACCTACATAAATAATCTGCTGCTGACTGACATTTCCACGAAACACGCCGCGGTCCAGAATGCAGTCCTGATAATCCCGGCCATGGGAAAGCTTAATATATCCATCATCGACCCGTCTGTTATGAGTGGGATCAAACCCGATCCAGTTTTCCCCGTCATGGATCTCCACCCATGCATGGGTGGCTCCTTCCCCAATCATCATCCCGGCCACATATCTGGCCGGAATCCCGGATTTTCTACACAGGGCAATCAAAATCTGAGCATAATCCTGACAGACGCCGCAGCCCCCCGAAAGGGCCTGGGCTGCCGTTGTGGAAATGCTGGTTGTCCCAGGCTGATAGGAAAATGTATCATACAGATTCTGCATCAGAATCTCCGTCTTTTCCAGGGGAGAAACTTCCGGAAGCTGAACCTTTCCCAGAAAATCCAGGATGGGCTGTTCCCAGGCGGTCAGCTTTGTGGGATAGCGGTACATCGGATGGCATTTGGTCGGTCTGCGCCTGCTGTGATCCACCAGGGCATGACCGCAGACTTCGTAGGTAAAATGATCATGGCTCTCCACATAATTTCCCACACAGAGCCGGTTTCCAAATCCGTCCGTCAAATCCGTAAAGCATTCTCTCGGTTCTATATGCCGTACCAGCTCCGTAATGGTCTGCACACTGTTTGATCTGGGCGTACTGCGAAGGGCAACTGCATGATCGGTGACCATGCCGCTGAACCGCCACGACACATGATAAAGAAAATACAGTTTCTTCATATTTTATACTTCGATGACTGCTCCCAGAAGCGCGAGAGCTTCAACGGAATCCTCCTTCCATCCATCCTGTTTGTTGATGATTTCGGTCAGTCTCGCAAGCTTATCAATACTATAACCAATATGTACCCGGTTCAGCCGGTTGATCAATTTGGAAAACTCTTTTTCCAGATGCAGGAAATCTGACTCAAAACGCATATACAGGTCCAGCCGCTCCACATATTTCCCGCATTTCATAATATTCCTGCACTCCTCATTGTCCACATAATCGTCCACGCTTCCCCAGAAAGCAAAGAGATAATCCACCACCTTCTGCAGTTCCAGAAGGGGTGCCGTCGCTTTCTGACTGGCAGCCATCACATCCAGGGAAAGCTGAATATAGGCCAGAACATCGCTGCTGAGCTCTTCCCGCATAACAATGGCATTGTCATAGGCTCTTTTCAGGTTGGAGTACAGAGAATCCGGATTCTCTCCGTCAAAGAGATATCGTTCAATAAAATCATCCTTATCCAGATAAATATCCGGAATCGACAGTTTTTCACAGTAAGGCTTATAAGCCTCCACATCCTTGTCGATCATCAGATCGAAATACTGATTAAACATTCGAAGGGTCGTAAACACCCGTTCGGTGTAGCGTCCCAACCAAAATAAGTGATCTACCTTTTCTAACGAGATAATACCCATGTGTCTTTAAATCCTCCTCCCTGAGATGAATTGACCACAAACGAATCCGGATTTCTGGAAAAACGGGTCAGACCGCTGGCCCATACCCTTGTGGTTTTTCCGGAAAGTACAAAGGCCCGCAGATCCGCTTTGCGCTTCACCTGATCATTTCCATCCATAACGTCCAGATCCAGGAAATTGATGACCTCCTGGGCAATAAATCTTCTGGACTCCTTCTCAATCACCTTTTTCAGATTCGCCAGCTCCTCTTTCGTCAGATCCCGCCCGAAAATGACGCCGTAGCCTCCGGCTTCCGAGACATCCTTGACAACCAGCTTTTCCAGGTTATCCAGTACATACTTCCGATCTTCCTCATAAAACGGAAGATAGGTTGGGGCATTTCGCAGAATCGGCTCCTCCTTCAGGTAATACCGGATCATACGCGGTACAAAATAGTAAATCCCTTTATCGTCCGCCACGCCGTTGCCCGGAGCATTCAGAATGGCCACATTGCCCGCCCGGTACGCATTCATCAGATTCGGCACACCGATCAGCGACTCCGGCAGGAAGGTCAGCGGATCCAGATATTCATCGGAAATCCTGCGGTACAGGGCGCCTACCTTCTGCCGTTTTCCCACATAATCCTTATAATACAGGCAGTTGTTTTCCACAAACAGATCGCTGCAGGAAGCCAGCACTGCCCCGGAACGCTCCGCCAGGTAAGAATGTTCAAAATACGCCGCATTATAACGGCCCGGTGTCATAATCACCCGGATACCTCCGCAGTTTACATGCTCCATGGTTTCTTTCAGAAGCGCTGCGTAGTTCCGGTTATCCACTACTTTATTCTTGACAAAGGTTCTGGGAGACGCCCTCCTGCAGAGCTCTCTGGCAATCAGCGGATAGGAAGCTCCAGAAGGAATCCTCAGATTATCCTCCAGAATATACCAGTTTCCATCCTCCGCCTGCACCAGATCAATTCCGGAAATATGGCTGTAAATCCCCCCGGGCGGCGTAATGCCCTCGCACTCCGGAAGATACCCTTTGGAAGAAAAAACAAAATCCTCCGGAATGATTCCATCTTTTATGATCTTTTTCTCTCCGTAAATATCTTTTAAAAAGAGATTCAGTGCATCCACACGCTGAATCAGCCCTCTTTCCATCTCATCAAATTCTGCTTTCGGAATCACGCGGGGTATGGCATCGAAAGGAAACAGCTGTTCATGGAACTGGTTATTTTTGTATATTCCGAATTTCACTCCATAGCGGGCCAGCAACGCATTAATTGTATCAGCATGATCAATCAGTTCATTCATAATTCCACACCTCTTCTTTCCTTAAAACGAAACAGACCACCGGCAAAACGGTGCACCACCGGCCACCTGTCTGTCTGTTAACGACACTTTCATCGTAAAAAAAAAGGTGCACATAAACTATGTGCACCGTTGCTGTAACTTAGCATACACTTTTTTTCCCGCTGTGTCAATCGCTTTTTTCGACGTTTTTCCAAAAATCACCGATCTGCTCTTCCACATTCTGCAGAGTACAGTAGCCATACCCCTCCCATTCCAGCGGAAACATTCTCCGGTAGGCTTCCTGGGCAAACCGTTCATCCAGCAGCAGAATTACCCCTGTATCCTCCGTTGTGCGAATCACTCTGCCCGCAGACTGCAGAACCTTATTCATGCCCGGAATCGTGTAGGCATAGGAGAAACCATCCTGTCCCCGTTCATCATAAAATCCTTTCAGGATTTCCCGCTCGCTGCATACCTGAGGCAGGCCGGTTCCTACGATGACAGCTCCGATGAGGGATTCCCCCTTAAGGTCGATGCCTTCCCCGAAAATCCCGCCCATAACCGTAAAGCCGATCAAAGTCGACGATTCCCCTTTCTCCTGTCCGGAGGTTTTCCGATGAAACAGCTCCAGAAAAGCCTCCCGTTCCTGTTCATCCATACCACTGGTCTGACAGACAACCTCTGTATTGGAAGGGCATATTCCCGCAAAGGCTTCGGAAATATCCTCCAGCATCTTATAGGAGGGGCAGAAAACCAGATAGTTTCCCTCTTTCTGCCCTGTCACCTTTCGGATATATTCCGCAATCTTCTCATACTCCCGGGGTCCTCTCCTTGTATACCGGCTGCTCACGTCCCTTCCCACCAGAACCAGCTTTTTCTCCCGTTTAAAAGGAGATTTGGCATATATGGCGTAGCTGTCCATCTCCCCGCAGAGAAGCCCCATATAATAACGCACCGGCAGCAGTGTTGCCGAGAAAAAGACGGTACTGTTTCCTTTGGCCAGACATTCCAGAAGATTCGCCGCTGTATTGATACAGAACAGCCGGACAAAAAAACGTCCGTCCTCGGCGTACCTGGTATAAATCCGATAATTTTCATCCACCCGGTCATAAATATCCAGAAAGCTTCGCACGGAAAAATACAGATCCAGCACTTTTTTTCGCAGCTCCTGATCCTGACTCTCCTCCAGGAATTCTTCCATCTGTCCGGCCAGATTCAGAAGCGCCACCGGAAATGCCCCAATGGATTCCAGAATCCGGCAGTCCTCACATTCCCGCTTCCACTCCAGCATCATACGGTTGCAGGATTCCAGTGATCTGGACAGCTTCCGGCTGTGAAGTCGTATTTCCTTCTTCAGGCCCAGAAAATCCTCCTTATAGAGCTCTGCGCTGAACATTTCTCTTCCCCGGTCCACCAGGTTATGGGCCTCATCAATCAGAAACAGATACTCTCCCTTTACCCCGTCTCCGAAAAAGCGCTTCAGATGGGCCCTGGGATCAAACACATAATTGTAGTCGCAGATCACGGCGTCCGCCCACAGCGAAGCATCCAGAGACATTTCAAAGGGACAGACCTGCCACTTTTCCGCCTGGGACAGAATCGCCTCCCTGGTCAGCTCACTTCCCTGATTCAGCATTTCAAACACCGCATCATTTACCCGATCAAAATGACCTTTCGCATAAGGACAATGAACCGGATTACAGTCCGTCTCTTCCAGAGGACAGATCTTTTCCTTCGCCGTCAGGGTGATGACTTTATAGCGCAGTCCCTGATTTTTCAAAAGCTGAAAAGCCTCCTGGGCCACTGTCCGGGTAATCGTCTTCGCCGTCAGATAAAAAATCTTCTCACCAAGTCCTTCTCCAACGGCCTTTACCGCCGGGAAAACGGTGGAAATCGTCTTCCCCACTCCCGTGGGCGCCTGAATAAAAATCTTTTTCTTTCGCTGAATGGTCCGGTACACGGCCGCTGCCAGATCCTTCTGTCCTTCCCGGTACGGAAAAGGAAAGACCACATCCCGAATGGATTCCTGGCGGATCTGTTTCCATTCCTGTTCAAAATCACACCATTTCCGGTATTCTTCCATAAGCTTTTCAAACCATTCGGAAAGCTCCGGAAAGGAATAGGTCTGACGGAATCTTCGGATATCCTCCGTTTCCAGATTACAATAGGTCATCTGAACCCCGATCTGATCCAGTTCCTTCTGCTTTGCATACATATAGGCATAACATTTTGCCTGGCTCTTATGGACGGCAACCGGTTCCTCCAGGAAATCCAGTTTCCGGTATACGCCTTTAATTTCATCAATATAGGTTTGACTATCTTCCGTAAAAATCCCATCTGCCCGGCCTTCCACCAGAATCCGGTAATGGCCGCAGGGCCACGTCTCCTTCAGCGGAACCTCCGCCCGGTAATCACCGCCCATATTCCCCTGTATTTTTCTGTGCAGACGACTTCCCATCTGCATCGCGTCCTTATCAGCCATCTGACCATACCGGTTATCAATATCTCCGGTCCGCAGAATAAATTCTACCAAGGTCCTTACCGATATTCTGATTTCATCCACAGCCCTTTCCTCCGGATACACATCTGGAACGGTTCCCCCTACATATCTGAATCGGATCCCCGCATTCACTTTTCCATCATACCACAAACCCCTCTCTGAGAAAAGCCCGCAGTGCGATTCCATTCGGAGAGATTATTCGATTATCGGAAAGTCCACCGATTCCCGCAACACAAAAAAGACAGCCGCTCATTCTGATATGAACAACTGCCTTCCCTGTAGATGCCGCGTCTTTGCTGTCAATTCTGTCTCGTTTTTGCTGTCAATTCTGTCGCGCCCATGATGTCAATTCTGCCGCGTCTTTGCTGTCAGCTCTGCCTCATCTTTGCTGTCAATTCTGCCTCGTCTTTGCTGTCACTTCTGTCTCGTCTTTGCTGTCAGCTCTGCCTCATCTTTGCTGTCAATTCTGTCGCGTCCTTGCTGTCTGTTCTGTCTCGTCTTTGCTGTCCATTTATGTCTCGTCAATGATGTCCCACAGTACATTCTTCTGCCCGTCTATATCTGTTAAGCTGTCGCATATTTTCTGAGAATATTTTCAAATGCCACGTTCTGCCCACCGTATTTGACCGTAAGTTCGCGGCTAAGGTCCAGACTCAGCACACCAAGAATTGATTTTGCATCAATGACAACACGATTATAAAATACATCTACGTCAAAATCGCACTGCTCTGCTGCACGGACAAATTCTTTTACATCCTTCATCTCCGTAAGTTTGATTTTTCTCTCTGACATATTTGATTTTCCTTTCCTCATGCTCTCGGTAGCAAAACTGAGAACGATTCCACACGGCCGTTTCTCTATCGGCCTGTGTACTGTTCCTTGTTTAACCCGCATTATGCCACTACTTTTTATATTTGTCAACTTTGTTTTTCCTGCAAAAATCGGTGTTTTCTCCTGAGGTATGGAAATTTTGCACAGCTTAAGTTTTCCCTGTTTCCATGAAATTAGTCAGTTTTTTCTGTCCGGTTTTTCTGTCTGTTTCTTACGGAATTTCTTTTTCATCAGATACGACCAAAATCCGCGTTTTTTTCTGTTATGAATTTACGAAATCAAAGTTTTTCTGTCAAATCCGCTCGAAACCTTTTCGGAAGCATCTGCAGCTGAAGGCCGGGATTGATCCTGGACTCTATGGCGATGGTATCCAAAAAGACCTGCCACAATTTCTGAAATGCCTCCTCCTGCTGTCCAAGCTCCCAAAGCTTCTCCTGATCCGGCTCCTCTCCCTGAACAAGAACCCACTGCTTCCCGGCCTGATGCGCAAGGAACTCCCCATGACTGCCATCGTAAATCAAAAAATGCTCCATGGGATACCTCCCGGCAAAATGATCCCCCAGAAGTGTCAGGATCCGTGCCCTGGGATGAATCTCAGAAAACAGAACACCGCCCTGCAGTTCCCGAAAACGTACAAACCCAAGATAATGGTGAGCTTCATGCCATACATATCTGGAAAGCTCAAAAACCCGACAGATATCCGGATTCTGCAGGTGATTCATCAGATCTTTCCTGCCCTTCTTCGCGGTAAGCCCCAGTACAATCGTGCGGTAAATGCTGTCTGCCCGCTCCTCCGCCTGGGACAGCGCTGCCCGGTAGATATTTTCCCAGGTCTCCTGTCCCAGCTCTCTCTGCACCGTTCTGGCTACCTTTCCCGCTTTCGTTCCATCTGTGGGGACACTGACCGATTTCGCAAACAGCTCCTGATTCCAGTTTTCCTCTATCGCAAGCCTGACATTCTCATGGCCAAGCCTGCTGTCCCAGGCATCATATACGCCTGTCAGAATCCCATCCACCGTTCCTTCGCATAAAAAAACCGTCATGCCTGCCCGCCTCCCATTCCATAATCCTCAAACAGGTTCATCTGTCGGAAGGTCTGTGCTTCAATGGGCAGTGTCTCTCCCAGGCTCATCAGGTTCCTGGTGATAGATTCCTCCTCCATCCTGATCGGATACATCATCCTGCCGCTGCAGGTAATAAAGTAAAATGCCCGTTTCAGAACAACCCCCATTTTCCTCAGATCCTCAAACTGCAGACTTCCAAATCTCCTGGCATTCACAATCCGCCTGGCAGATTTCGTCCCGATTCCCGGCACCCTCAGAAGTGTATAATAGTCCGCCTGATTCACTTCCACCGGAAAACGCTCCAGATGGCTCACAGCCCAGTCACATTTCGGATCCAGAAATACATTGAAATTCGGGTGCTTTTCCGACAGCAGCTCCTCTGCCTGAAATCCGTAGAACCGCAGAAGCCAGTCCGCCTGATACAGCCGATGCTCCCGAAGAAGCGGCGGTCCGCCGGGAAGCACCGGAAGACTGCTGTCATCATTGACCCGGACAAACGCAGAGTAAAAAACCCTTTTCAGATCGAACTTCCGATACAGGTTCTCTGCTGTGGTCACGATCTGATAATCCGTCTCCGCAGTCGCTCCGATAATCATCTGGGTACTCTGTCCTGCAGGCACAAAGGATGGTGCATTCTTATAAATCGTCAGTTCCTCCCGATTCTCCTCCCTGCGGTTCTGAATCAATCGCATGGGCTCCAAAATGGTTTTTCTGTTCTTGTGAGGAGCCAGCTTTTTCAGCCCCTCTGCTGTGGGCAGCTCCAGATTAATGCTCATACGATCTGCCAGAAAGCCCGTTTTCTCTATGAGCTCCTTCGGTGCTCCCGGAATCACCTTCACATGAATATAACCGCGAAAATGGTATTCCTTTCTCAGCTTATACAGTGTCTGATACAAAAGCTCCATGGTATAGGTGGGATTCTGCAGAATCCCGGAGCTGAGAAAGAGACCTTCAATATAATTTCTCCGGTAAAACTCCATGGTGAGCCTGCAGACCTCCTCCGGAGTAAAAGAAGCCCGCGGGACATCGTTGGTCACACGATTCACACAATAACGGCAGTCAAATACACACTCATTTGTAAACAAAATCTTCAAAAGCGAAATACAGCGGCCATCCGCTGAAAAACTATGGCAAATCCCGCTGGCTACACAGTTCCCCATATGTTTCCCGTCACCTGTCCGGTCCGTACCGCTGGACGTACATGCCACATCATACTTGGCCGCGTCTGTCAGAATCGCCAGCTTTTCCATCAAAGTCATCTCCGTCTGCAGATTCATCCCTGTCCCTCCTCTGCATATCCCTTTTCATTCGAACGTCTGTTCTTTTTAACTATAGAACATTTGTTCTGATTTGTCAACAGAAAAGAGGCCTGTCAGATGATTTTTTCAAAAAAAAAAAAACGGTTCAAAGCCAGTCTTCAACATCTGACTTTAAACCGTTCTGAACCGTTACAAATCTTCTTTGCTTTCCTTCGTTTTTCTCAGCGCCTGGAACGCCTGCTCCAGATACGGATTCTCTGCCCGCTCAAATTCGCCTTTATCCGCCAGATCAGCCAGGGCCGGATCAATGGGCATCTTCCCCAGCAGCTCCACATCCAGTTCCTTCGCGATCTCCTCAATATGGCTCTCTCCGAAAACCGCGATCTCTTTTCCGCAGTCCGGGCATTTCAGGTAGCTGTAATTCTCCACAATTCCCAGAATCGGGATATTCATGGCTTTTGCCATGTTATATGCCTTTTTCACAATCATCCGCACCAGATCCTGGGGCGAAGATACGATCACAACGCTCTCCACCGGCAGTGACTGAAATACCGTCAGAGGAACATCTCCTGTTCCCGGCGGCATATCCACAAACAGATAGTCCAGTTCACCCCAAATGACATCACTCCAGAACTGCTTTACCATATTTGCGATAATCGGACCTCTCCAGATCACCGGAGCTTCCTCATCCGGCATCAGCAGATTAATGGAAATCACCTTGATATCATTTTCTGTCAGCATGGGATAAATGCCCTCTTCATCCGCCTGAGCCGGTCCATGCAGCCCATACATCTTCGGGATGGAAGGCCCTGTGATATCTGCATCCAGAATTCCCACGCGGTACCCCCTGGCAGCCATCAGATTGGCCAGGGTCGCAGTCACCATGGATTTTCCCACGCCGCCTTTCCCGCTGACGACTCCGATCACATGCTTGATATCGGAATAAATATTCTGATCAACCAGAAAGCTCTCCGGCTTTTTGGAAGGACATCCTTCGCAGCTTTCTTTTGTGCAGCCGCTGTTGCTGCAGCCTTTTTCTGACATGATTTTGCCTCCTGTATATGGTTTACTGGTTGTTACTATACACCATTCTCTTCTGTTTTACAAGGCTTCGATTTTCTTCTTCCGCAGACGGCCGTTTACGCTCTGCCCCAGCAGGCAGTAGCATACCGATACCAACGGCACGAAAATCAGCATTCCCAGGACACCCACCAGACTGCCGCCCACCGTAACCGCCATCATAACCCAGATACCGGGCAGACCTACGCTGCTGCCCACAATTCTCGGATATATCAGGTTTCCGTCAATCTGCTGCAGTACCAGAATCATAATCACAAACCAGACAGCCTTAATCGGTGAGGTCACCAGAATCAGCAGAGCGCCCACCACCGTCCCGATAATCGCGCCAAAGATCGGAATCAGGGTGGTAAATCCGATGAGTACCGAAATGCTGACAGCGTACGGGAACCGGAAAATCGTCATCCCCACAAAGCACAGAAATCCGAAAACCACTGCTTCCGTACACTGTCCGGCAATAAAACCGGAAAAAATCCGGCTCGTAATCCGCATGATCTCCAGAACTCTCTCCGCTCTCTCCAGGGGCAGATACGCGTACAGGAGCTTCTTTACCTGACGTCCCAGTTTTTCTTTCTGCGCCAGAATATAGACTGAAAAAATAATCGCAATGACAAACGCAGCCACTGCGCCGATCAGGGAATAGGCCACACCAACTGTAGAAGTCAGAAGTCCGGAAAGACCATTTTTCAGAAAATCAATCAGGGTATCATTCAGTTCGGTCCAGTCTCCTCCCAGCTGTGTCAGATAATCTGTGATTTCCGGATACTTCTGAATCAGGCCCGTTCCCCATATTTCCACTTTGCCGGTAAATTCCGGTATCTTCTCATTAATCTGTCCAAAGGTATTGATCAGATCCGGAATCACTGCCATAATCACAAATAAAATCACGGCAAAAATCCCCAGATAGGCCAGCAGCATGCTGCATATCCGCGCCGGCTTCCGCTTCATTCCGGTATACTTCAGCAGTCTGCGCTCAATCCCCCGCATGGGTACGTTGATGATAAATGCAATGGACGCCCCCATCAGGAACGGACTTAAAATACCCAGGATCCGACTCACCGCGTTTCCCACCAGGGCCATATGATTCAGCCCCCAGGCAAACAGAATCAGAAGGGCGCAGCCTGTAAAAAATACGTTTAAATGCT
This sequence comes from Candidatus Limivivens sp., assembly GCA_034101475.1. Classification (GTDB taxonomy): domain Bacteria; phylum Bacillota; class Clostridia; order Lachnospirales; family Lachnospiraceae; genus Limivivens. The sequence goes on along the minus strand of JAXEJQ010000078.1, from coordinate 18,972 downwards.
TTCCTTTAATCTCCAATCCTTCACTCCTTATCCAATGAGTATTTTTTCCTCCGGATATTCAATCGGGGATGCCTTCCTCCGCTCTGTAAAGGACAATGCAACCGAAAGGGTTCCGACTCTTCCGCAGAACATCAGAATCATCACCACAACCTTGGAAATCAGATGAAATTCTCTGGTAATCCCTGCGGACATTCCCACTGTGCTGATTGCTGAAAAGGTTTCAATCAGAACATCCTCCAGAGGCAGGCTCTGAATTCCGCAGAGGATCAGTGCAGCCGTCAGCGCCAGAAACATGTTGGTCCCCGCGATGGCCGTAGCCCTTTTAATGGCATCCGGTTCCAGGCTTCTTTTGCAGATGCTGATATTCTTCGTCTTCTGGAACATGGAACGCATATAGAGCAGGAAAATCACAATGGTGGTGGTCTTGATTCCGCCAGCAGTAGACCCCGGACTGCCTCCGATATACATCAGAATCACATTCAGGAGCTTGCTGGCTTCAGAGGCCGCGCCGATATCTGTGGTATTGAATCCTGCCGTTCTCGTGGTCACCGACGCAAACAGACTGCATAAAAACGCCTCTCCCGCCCCCATGTCTTTCATCAGATTATCCCGTTCGAAAAGATAAAAAAGAATCGTCCCGCCCACAATCAGCACTGCTGTGGTAACCAGCACAATCTTGGTATGCAGGCGGTATCTGGAAAAATGCCACCGGTTTTTCAGCAGATCATCCCAGACCAGGAATCCGATACCGCCCGTCACAATCAGGCCGACCAGAGTCAGATTGACCAGCCAGTCCCCGGAATAATTCACCAGGGAATTGAATGGCGCCTGATATCCCATCAGATCAAAGCCCGCATTGCAGAAAGCGGAAATCGAATGAAAGATTCCATAGTAAACTCCCCGGAAAAACCCGAGCTCCTGACAGAACCGTACAGACAGCAGAAGAGCCCCGATCCCTTCAACCGCAGCCGTCCCGATCAGCACACGCTTCACAAAGCCGACCACACCGCCCATCTGGATGGCATTCATGCTTTCTGACACCATCCCCCGCTGGCGAAGTCCGATTTTCTTATGAAGCATCATGGATAAAAGGACACCGATGGTAATAAAGCCCAGGCCGCCCACCTGAATCATCAGGAGAATCAGCAGCTGGCCGAACAGATTCCAGTGAGTCCAGGTATCCAGTGTCACCAGTCCCGTCACGCAGGTGGCGGAGGTGGCCGTAAACAGTGCGTCCGCAAACCCCGTCCAGCTTCCGTCCCGGCTGGAAACCGGCAGCGTCAGCAGGCAGGCGCCCGCAAGAATAATCACGGCAAACCCCAGGGCAATGGTCTGCATATTATTGAGCTGATTGATTGTTTTCTTCAATGAAATCATGCTTTCCTTTCTCCCAGACATTCCTCAAAGAAATTCAGGACCCGCTTTTTATATTCCTCCTGTGCGAAATAAAAGCTCTCCGCATGGCCTGCGCCCTCTACGATCCAGAGTCTCTTCTCGGACGCGCAGGCTTTATAGATTTCTCTGGCCATATCAACAGATACTGTTTTGTCTGCATCTCCATGAATGATAAACACCGGAATTTTCGTCCGTGCCACCGCTTCCCGTGAAGAGCAGTCCGTCAGGCCGTAACCGGCCACAAGCCTGCATACCACATCCATGCAGGCCACAATCAGCTTCCCGAAGGGGCCTGCTTTTTTTGTGCCTTTGGCAATCTCCTCAAACTGAGCCCTGGGAGTCGTATAGCCGCAGTCTGCAACAATCCCTTTCACAGATGGCGGCAGATTCAGTTCACTGGTCATGAGTACGGTAGCTGCCCCCATGGATATTCCATGAAGAAAAATCTCGCAGTTTCCATGAAATCTCCGGTTCAGATAATGAATCCAGCGATAACAGTCCTCCCGGTCCAGGCATCCAAAACCGACATATTTTCCTTCACTGGAACCGTGGGCACGGTTATCCACCAGCAGAACATTGTATCCAGCCTCATGGAAAAAGCCGGCCATCACCGCATAGTCCTTCTCTCCAGTAGCCGTATAGCCATGCACGGCCAGAACCGTTTTCCCGGTCTTCTCTTCTGCCGGAATAAAACGTGCCTCCAGCATCAGCCCGTCAAAGGAACGGATCATCACGTACTCCGATTCCGGTTCCATCTCCTTCAGCCACTCTTTTCCCTCCGCGATCTGGTCCCGGTATTTTTCCAGTCCATCCGCCTCGTCATCCCACAGCGGCCCTTTTCCGGACTTTTTCCGGCAGACAACATCCTGAAAGAAAAGTCCTGTGGTCACAGCCGTCGCCGTGCCGGCAGCCACTGCCGCGTATTTCAGTATTTTTGATACTTTCATATGGTCCCCCCCTGTCTTCTCCTGCCTTCTCCTGTCAGGTTCCTGCTTTTTCTGTTTTCTGGTGCCCATTTCTGCCCTTGATGTCTTTTCCTGTCCTGGAAAGCTACTCCGTTTCTATATTTCCGTAAAAGTATAGCGCTGCCGGATACCGGAAGTGAGAATATCAAAAACAATGGTTCCGTCTTCCAGAACCGTTTTTTCCCAGGTGACTTCCTTCCCTTCGAATTTCTGTTTCAGATACTCCTCCGGATCCTCCAGGCTGACCTCCTCAAAAAAAACATCCCGCATCTGATTATTCGCACACTGATTAAAAATCTCCCACACTGCCTCGTATTCTTTCATGAGCTTACCCCTCTGTCATTTTGAGAATCTGATCCACAATACATCCGGCTGCCTCATCCTTGCTCATCAGCTCCAGAGCAATCTCCTGATCCCTGGTGATCATGGTAATCACATTGGTATCCGTGCCGAATCCGGCCCCTTCCACCTTCAGGTTATTAGCCACCACCATATCCAGGTTTTTCTTCAGCAGCTTCTTTCTGGAATTTTCCAGCATATTCTGGGTCTCCATGGAAAACCCGCACAGGAACTGGCCGGGCCTTTTCTGCTCGCCCAGATATTTCAGGATATCGTCCGTCTTCTCCAGCTCCAGAATCATATGCTCGTCGTGTTTTTTTACCTTTTCCCCACTGACGCTCTGAGGGCGGTAGTCTGCCACCGCTGCGGCCTTAATAATGATATCCTGACTGGGCGCTGCCTGAACCACCGCCTCAAACATCTCCCGTGCTGTCTGAATCTCGATAACATTCACAAACCTGGGCTTCGGTGTGGATGTCTGACCCGTCACCAGCGTCACATCCGCCCCCCGCAGCATGCAGTTTCTGGCCAGGGCATACCCCATCTTTCCGGTGGAATGGTTCGTAATATAGCGGACCGGATCCACCGCTTCCATGGTCGGTCCCGCTGTAACCAGCACCTTCTTCCCTGTCAGATCCTTCTTGCAGGCAATCTCTTTTAAAATATAATCCTGAAGCAGATCCTCCGGCGGAAGCTTCCCTTCCCCAATGTCCTGGCAGGCGAGCATTCCCACTGCCGGCGCAATGATAGTATAGTCATTCCGGCGCAGCTTTTCCAGATTTTCCTGAAGAATGGGATTCTGATACATCCTGGTATTCATAGCCGGAGCAATGAGCTTCGGACAGGTGCACGCCATGACAGTGGTGGTCAGCATATCATCGGCAATACCTGCCGTAATCTTTCCGATCACATTCGCCGTGGCAGGAGCAATCATGCAGACATCTGCCTTTTTCGCCAGTGCCACATGCTCAACATTATATTGAAAATTCCGGTCAAAAGTGTCTACCAGACACTTATTTCCGGTCAGCGTTTCAAAAGTAATGGGATGAATAAAATTAGTCGCGTTTTTCGTCATGATCACATGGACATCACAGTGAAGCTTTTTCAGCATACTGGCCAGATTCGCCGACTTATACGCCGCAATACTTCCTGTTACTCCCAGGATCACTGTTTTCCCTCTCAGCATTTCGAACCTTCTCCTTATCCATTTCGTTCTAGGTCACTCTTCAGCCCTGTGGCTGAACAGGGGATACTCTTAACAGTATACCATATTCCTTCGCCATTTGTCTTATATTTCTATAAAATTTTCGGGATTTTTACACATTGCACTTGCCATTTGCCTATGCTATACTAACCCGGTAACGCAGTTTCTGACTATAGAAGCAGCCCTGCGTATTGTATTGTATCCCACATGGGAATAATAACAAGGAGGAGCTTTATGAAACAAAAACACACCACCCTGGGCCTGGTGCAGGTTGCACTGTTCGCAGCACTGATTATCATCCTGGCCTTCACACCCTTTCTCGGATATATCCCCCTGGGCTTCACCAGAGCGACGATTATCCATATTCCTGTCATCATCGGAGCCATTCTTCTGGGTCCGAAAAAAGGCGCTGTTCTCGGCTTTGTTTTCGGCCTGACCAGCCTGATCAACAACACCGTCAATCCGACTGCCACATCCTTTGTCTTCTCGCCCTTTTACGAGCTGGGAGAAATTCACGGCGGCATCGGCAGTCTGATTATCTGTTTCGTTCCCAGGATTCTGACCGGTGTTGTGCCCTATTATGTTTATCATTTGGTAATGAAAACCAGAAAATCTTCCGATCCCACACTGGCCCTTGCCCTTGCGGGACTCTCCGGCGCCATGACCAATACCCTTCTGGTGATGAACATGATTTATCTGTTCTTCCGTAAGGCCTATGCCTCCAGCAACGGTGTTGCTGCCGATGCCGTATATGGTTTTATCCTTTCCATTATCGGAATCAACGGCGTCCCGGAGGCCATTGTCGCCGCAGTGATCACTGCGCTTGTGGGACGGATTCTTTTAAAAGCTAAACGAAACCGAGGTATCTGAACATGATTTTAGCAATTGATATCGGAAATACAAACATAGTAATCGGCTGCATCAAGGATCAGAAAATTCTTTTTGTGGAGCGTCTTTCCACCAACCCCACCCAGACCGTCCTGGAGTATGCCATCAGCTTTAAAAATGCTCTGGAGCTTTACCAGATCACACCGGATCAGATTTCCGGCTCCATCATTTCCTCGGTGGTTCCGCCTGTAACAAACATTGTCAAAGAGGCCATCATAAAAATCACCCGGCAGAATGTCATGATTGTCGGCCCCGGCGTCAAAACCGGACTGAATATTCTGACAGACAACCCTGCCCAGCTTGGCAGCGATCTGGTAGTAGATGCAGTAGCTGCTATTGCAGAATATCCCACACCCCTGATCATTTTCGATCTCGGTACCGCCACCACCATTTCTGTAGTGGATAAAAAGAAAAACTACATCGGAGGCATGATTCTCCCAGGCATTCGGGTTTCCCTGGATTCCTTGGTCAGCCGTACCTCCCAGCTTCCCCGCATCAGCCTGGATCCGCCGAAAAAAGTCATCGGCACCAACACCATTGACTGCATGAAAAGCGGCGTACTGCTGGGAAATGCGGCATGTATGGACGGCATGATCGACCGCATCGAGCAGGAGCTTGGAGAAAAAGCCACCGTCGTCGCCACCGGAGGCATGGCCAAGATCGTGGTACCCAACTGCCAGAAACAGATTATTCTGGATGATGCCCTGCTTTTAAAAGGGCTGTGGCTTATTTACAAACGCAATCAGGAAAAGTAATCCGAAAGAGTCCGAAAGGATCCGATCAGAGCAGCCTACATCAAATTTCCGAAAAATGGAATCCCCCGTCAGCTAACGTTGTTTGTGTTTTAGAGCAAGACGTATTTCTTTCGTCTTGCTCTTCTCTATTGCAACCATTTCAAGTAAATCCTGTAATACTTCATCTTCACTGTTATTAAAGCGGCTATGTCACGGGATTTTCCATCATCTCCAGCTTATGCAAAATTTTTCCTAAGCTGCAGATCGGCTCCGCCAGTTGAAGTAACCTGTCGCCTCCTGGCTTTCAACGCTTCGATCTGCCCCAGTTGCCAGGTAAAATTATTTGACTCTATAATTGCAATTGGCTGAAATCAATGGTCAGATCGTCATAGATATTAGCGTTTATTTTATCAGAAAAAGTATAGTGTTGAGCAAATACCCCTGATTCAGAAAAGTATACGGTAATAGACTGCGTACGTGGATCTACAATCCAATATTCACGTACTCCTGCTGCCTGATACTTATATAATTTGGTAATATAATCATGCATGGGATTGCCGGGTGAAACAATTTCTATTATCCAGTCGGGCGCACCTTTACAGCCTTTATCATTCAGCTTTGATTTATCACAAATCACAGAAATATCAGGTTCCAGATAATTCGCATCATCATCGTTTAGAAATACAGCAAATGGGGCGGCATAGATTTCACACTGTCCCTTTTTACTATCAATATAATTTGAAATTATCTGATAGAGTTTTCCGCTGATTTTTTGATGTACCCTGCTCGGTGGTGCCACGTAATAAATCTGTCCGTCTATTAGTTCTGCTCGCTGTCCTTCCGGTAAATTATAAATATCTTCAATCGTATAAACTTTCTCTTGTGCGAATGCCATAGATTCACGTCCTTCCTTTGATTTCCATTAATTCATTGTGAACAATCATTTTTCAGGCCAGTCTGAAAAATACCAGTATATAGGGGATACAGGAAATTATTATCATGCCAATAAAACAACCAAACAACAAGAGGAACAAATACAAAAGGCTATTATTATCTGACGAAACGTATGTTTGATTACCTTTTTGATTACTTTTTAATTTCCGCAAAAAAGAAAAACCGGGAAACCCAGTAAAATCAAGGCTTCCCGGCACTTCTAGGAACAGGGGATGAGAGAATCGAACTCCCACTAAAGGTTTTGGAGACCTCTGTCATACCACTTGACCAATCCCCTTCATCTGTTCAAGACTTCTTTACTATACCACCTTTCTATGTAAAAGTCAACAAAATTTTCAAATTCTTTCAAACAATTGTTACAGTTTGTTACTATTCACACAGCCGCCATACACTTGCTGTATGGCGGCGTAAGAACGTGATTCAGGTGTTCGCAGGCTTCTTTTGCGAAGTAAAACTTTAAATAAGCCTGCGAAAGTTACAGTTCACCTGCTTGCCAGTGAACTGTAACTACAGTTCAGATACCTGTTTAGCCACTCCCGGAAGCCTCCGCAGCGATTCCGAAATTCGAAAAAACGAAGGATGCAAACGTACACAGGGCTTCCCGGGGCATTGTCCCGAAAAGCCCTGCCTGTCTGCAGGTTTAAGCATGATTAATTTTTTGAACTTCTTTTACAATCTGAGCCATTTTTTCCCATTTGGCTTCCATATCCGTCACCAGTTTAAACTGTGTCCGGCAACGATCCAGATTTTGGCCTTCCCGGTGAATTTTAAAATAGTGATCCCCTTCCAGATAATCTGTCAGAAACCGGATTCCGCATTCCAGAGTCATGATCTTGGCACCCATGGGAAGCATTTCGATTTCCTTCTCCGTCAGACTTCCCTCACAGCCCTTCAAAAATCCTCTGGTGTAAAGTTCAAAAAGATCCAGATCACAGAAAACCTTATCCAGATCCTGTTCATCCTCTGCCGCCGTACTTGCACCGAAACGAATGGAATCTCCAAAATCATTCACAGCCAGCCCCGGCATCACCGTATCCAGATCAATAACACAGATCCCAACGCCGGTAGCATCGTCAATCATAATATTATTCAGTTTGGTATCGTTGTGGGTAACCCGCAGCGGAAGCTCCCCTGAAGCCAGCATATCACAAAGAATATGGGCATCTCTTTCATGCTCCAGGGCAAACTGGATTTCTTCCCGCACATTCTTTGCGCGTCCAAACGTGTCCGTTTCCACAGCAGCCTTAAATTTTTCCATCCGGTCTATGAAATTGTGGAAGTTCGGAATCGTCTCATGGAGCGTTTCCGCCGGATAATCGGCCAACATTCGCTGAAAATGCCCGAAGGCCAGGGCGCTCTGATAAAAATCGTCCGGCTTCTCCACCGCGTCATAGCTGGTGGCATTCTCAATAAACTGATAAACACGCCAGTATTCTCCCTGACTGTCCACAAAATACTTCTGCCCGCTGCGGGTCGGAGCCAGATTCAGAGTTTCCCGCTCCGGATCTCCGCCGGCCTCCAGAATCTTTTTCCGCAGATAATCCGTGACGCCAATCACATTTTCCATAAGCTCCACAGGATTGGTAAAGACTTCCCGGTTCATTCTCTGAAGAATATGCTTTACCACTGTCCCGTCCTCTTTCTCATGCTTCATCAGATATGTATCATTGATGTGGCCGCTCCCGTAGGAAATCACCTCCAGAAGATGTCCTTCCAGCACAAAGTTATCAATGGCTTCCCTGAAGCCTGCACTTTTCTCCTAGTTCATGATGGCTCCTCCCATAAATTCTGCGGGTACAGGCCGTCATCCTTCATCTTCTGGATCGCGTTTACGACAACTTCTTTATCAGCCTTATAGGTAACACCATACCACTTATCCAATGATTTCAGCACCTCAACCGTGGCTTTGCCCTCACCCAGCAGCTCATCTACCACAAAGGGCAGGAAATACTCACATTTCAGCGGATTTTTCGGCAGATTTTCCTCCAGAAAGGCTGGAAATCTTCCCTGCAGCTCATCCAGAATGCTTCTGGAAAAGCCCCACATATTCATGGACACAATACTGTCCACCGGAAGACTCACCCAGGATGCACCATCGTCCTCAGTGTAGGCCGCACCGCCGTCCTTTTTCTCAATGTGGGTGCGCTCATTGATTTTCTGCAGAAAGCCTTTTTCGTCCGTAACACAGACACCTCTGGCCACATGACCATTGTCTGTCAAGGTATTTCCCAGAATATAACCTACCATGGTATACCGGTATTTTTCATCATCCTGATGGGTGGACAAAAACCGGTAAATCTCCTGGAAAGCATGACGTCCATAAAAGTCATCGGCATTGATCACCGCAAAGGGACCGTCAATCTCCTCGAAGCAGCTCAAAACCGCATGACCGGTTCCCCAGGGCTTTACCCTGCCTTCCGGAACCGAATAACCTGCCGGAAGATTCTCCAGATTCTGGAACACATAGGAAACCTGGACATGCTTTGCCATTCGATCGCCGATGGCAGAACGGAAATCTGCTTCATTTTCTTTTTTTATAATAAAGACAACTTTTTCAAAGCCGGCCCGAACCGCATCGTAAATGGAAAAGTCCATAATAATATGGCCTTCCGGATCCACCGGATCAATCTGCTTTAATCCGCCGTACCTGCTTCCCATACCTGCTGCCATAATCACTAATACTGGTTTCTTCATCTTCTATTCCTCCTTAACCTCACTTTTGATCAGCCTTTTACGCCGCCTCCAGTTTAGGATCATCTCATTCTTCTCCGACGGAAAATGCAGTTCCGGCGTCGCCTGCATTGACGATTACATCCACATCCACACTGCCGCCGCACAGCCCTTCGACATCAAATAAGGCTCCTGCCATAACACTCTCCCTCCCGGAAAATCAGTCACCGTATTCCAGAATCATCTCCTGAACCTTCGTTTCCGCTCCGTCCTCATCACGGATACTTTCAATAATCCGTTCTGCCTGAAGGGTATCCTCGTCCAGAACATAGTAGAAACAGGTCGTTTTCCCATCCACAGAGCCATCGTCCCCGGGATCCTCGCTCTGGAGATAGATTTTTCCGTCCTGCTCCGTCTGCGCTGTAAATTTCTCTGTTTCCGAATATCCTACTGTGGACAGGTTCTCCACCCATTCCATCATCTGCTGATATTTCACCGGATCCACAGCCTGAACCTGTTTGCTTCCGTCCATGTACTTGATCCAGGCACTTCCGTTCTTATAGGTCAGAATATAGTTTTCTTTCACAAAAGCCAGAATATAGCTGCCGCCATCCCGGGTCACAGCAAACTGCTCTGTGGATTTTTTCTTTCCGGAAGCATCATACTCGATTTCTGTACAGCCAATCCGCTCATGATCTCCCAGAATTTTTTCAATCCCCGTGTTGGCATCCACAATCTCCTGCAGGGTAATCGTAATATTCTGATATTCTGCACCGGAACCATCTTCCGCGGCTGCCATCTCTTCCGCCCCTTCCGTCTGAGCTTCCCCCAAAACCTCTGCCTGGGTCTCTTCCTGAATCTCTGCCAGGAATCCCTTCGGAGTCTCTTCCTCTGCGCCGACTGTCATCGCCGAAACTGCCATCATCATCGTCCAGGCCGCCACTGCCCGACGGCATAATTTTTTTCTTCCAACCATTTTCTGTAACCTCCTTGTCTGCATTGATGCTGTGTCTATTTTATTACATCACGAAATTTCCCCGTCTGCAATTAATTTTTTATAAACAATCCTTAAGATCCTCTGACGACCCGGTTTCCTTCCGCCTTCCCGAGCAGGGCCACAGCGTCCCGCAGCGTATTCACACCGATCAGCCGGATCCCCTCCGGCTTCTTCAGCCCCTTCAGAGACACGCCTGGCAGGATCACCGTCTCAAAGCCCAGCCTCTTCGCTTCTGCCACACGCTGAGCGGCCATACTCACTGCACGGACTTCTCCGCTCAGTCCTACTTCACCGAAAGCCACCGTTTTTTCATCGATAGCTGCATCCTGATAGCTGGACACCAGTGCCAGAACAATCCCAAGATCAATGGCCGGTTCATTCATACGGATACCGCCTGCGATGTTGACATAGGCATCGCAGGTGGACAAATGCATCCCCAGCCGCTTCTCCAGAACCGCCATAAGCAGATTCACCCGGTTATAATCCGTTCCGGCTGCCGTGCGCCTGGGCATGGTCAGATTGCTCCGACAGACCAGAGCCTGTACCTCGATGAGAATGGGCCGTGTGCCTTCCATCGAACAGGCTACAATGGAACCGGAAGCTCCCTCCGGTTTGCCGTTCAGCATATACTCGGATGGGTTCTCCACCTCTTCCAGGCCGTTTTCCCGCATCTCAAACACACCAATCTCATTGGTGGAACCAAACCGGTTTTTCACCGCCCGCAGAATGCGGTAGGAAGCATGACGTTCCCCCTCAAAATAGAGAACCGTATCCACCATATGCTCCAGTACCCTGGGACCGGCCACCACTCCCTCCTTCGTCACATGGCCCACGATGAAAATCGAAATCCCCAGTCCCTTGGCAAGCTGCATCAGCACCGCAGTAGCCTCCCGCACCTGGGAAACGCTGCCCGGTGCCGCGCTGAGGTCCTGATGGTACATGGTCTGAATGGAATCGATCACCGCCAGATCCGGCTTCACCCGGCTGATCACCTCCCGGACCGTATCCAGATCTGTCTCACAGAGAAGGAGCATCTCATCTCCGGCTTCCCCGATCCGCTTTGCCCGCATTTTAATCTGCTGCAGCGACTCTTCACCGGAAATATACAGGATTTTCCGCCCCTGCCCCGCCAGCCTTTTGCAGACCTGGAGCAGAAGGGTGGATTTTCCGATTCCCGGATCTCCGCCCACCAGCACCAGGGAACCTACCACAATCCCGCCCCCCAGCACCCGGTCCAGTTCATCCATACCGGTGCTGAGCCGGATACTGGTCTCTGCGGAAATCCCGGACAGCGTCACCGGCTCCTGCAGCTCGCCCCGGCGGGATACCTGCTTTCCTGCCCCGTCAGTCTTCCGGGCCGGCTCCTCCACAAAGCTGTTCCACTCCCGGCAGGCCGGGCACTGGCCCATCCATTTTGCTGACTCAAAGCCGCAGTTCTGACAGAAAAAAACGGTTGTTTTTCCTTTTGCCATTTTCTTATCCTCCGCGAAAAAAGGGAGCCACAGCATCTGTCGTGGCGCCCTTCTCTTTTGTCATCGTATGTTACAGTTTCTCAATTCTGATATCCGCTCTGTCTGCGCTGTCCAGCTCTACACTGATCACCAGCTTACCGCCCAGATTCGTCTTCATCTGGCCTGCTTCTTTTCCGTCAATGAAAATCCTGTAATCCGTATCCTCTTCCAGCTCAACGGTAATCTGTGCATCTGTGGAACCTTCCACCTGGAACGCCATGCCGTTTTCCGTCACGGTCATGTGATTGACGGCGGTTCCCGGAACGGATTCATAAACAAACATCCCGTTCTTTTCCAGCTTCGTGATTTCCCGGAAGGTTTTTACTTTATACAGATCCCCCTCATATTCGAAATCCTGAAGCTTTGTTTTCTGCGCTAATTCATAATTTCCAAAGCTGATTGTGCCATCCGCTTCCACACGGATCAACTCGCTGACAACTGACATGACTGGTGCCCTCCTAGTACCTCGTTATTCTTTATCCTGTTCCGCCGGGCTTCCTGTTTGAACCGCTCCGGCTATGCGCTGCCTGTAAACATTTTCCTGTAACTGTTCAGAGCCAACCCCCAAAATGATTCCCATTTCGTCGGTCCTTCCGTTTTTCAGTTACTCAATTTTAACATAAATCTCACTGATTTTCCAGTTTTTTATCAGTTTTCACTGAAAATTTAATCTGTTTTTTCGAAATTCCCACGATAACGGTGTCTCCGGCCTTTATCCTGCCCGCAAGGATCTCTTCCGCCAGCGCGTCCTCGATCTGATTCTGAATCGCCCGTTTCAGAGGTCTGGCGCCGTACTTTTCGTCGAAGCCCGCCTCCGCAATCAACGCTCTGGCATTCTCATGGACATCCAGCGTGATGTCCATCTGCTCTTTGCAGCGCTTCGCGAAATCCCGAAGCAGAATGCCTGCAATCTTCTTCACATGATCTCTGTTCAAAGAATGGAACACCATAATTTCGTCAATCCGGTTCAGGAACTCCGGCTTGAACATCCGGCGGACCTCCTCCATCACACCGCTTTTCATGACCTCATAATTGTGCTTTTCATCATCAACAGCCGCAAAGCCCAGCTTTTTCGGCGTCATAATCGTCTGGGCACCGGCGTTTGAGGTCATGATGAGAATCGTATTCTTAAAATCTACCTTCCGTCCCTGAGCATCCGTAATATGCCCGTCATCCAGAACCTGAAGAAGAATATTAAACACATCCGGATGGGCCTTTTCAATCTCATCAAACAGAATCACGGAATAAGGATTCCTGCGGACCTTCTCGCTGAGCTGTCCGCCCTCTTCATAGCCCACATAGCCCGGCGGCGAACCTACCAGCTTGGATACACTGTGCTTCTCCATATATTCGGACATGTCAACCCGGATCATGGCCTGCTCGCTGCCGAAAACCACTTCTGCCAGTGCCTTGGACAGCTCGGTCTTTCCCACACCGGTGGGACCCAGGAACAAAAAGGAGCCGATCGGACGCTTCGGATCCTTCAGGCCGACTCTCCCCCGCTTGATGGCCTTTGCCACAGCGCTGACTGCTTCCTCCTGGCCCACAACCCGCCTGTGAAGGGTCTGTTCCAGCCGAAGGAGACGCTGAGCCTCCTTTTCCTCCAGCTTCTGAACCGGAATCTTCGTCCAGGCAGATACGACCTTCGCAATGTCTCCCTCCTGAACCTTCGGTCTGGAAGCGCCCATCTTCTTCTGGAAACGCTGCTGGAGCTCTGTAAACTTCTTCCTGGCCTCCGCCTGTTCCTCCTTCAGAACAGCCGCCTGTTCAAAATCTCCTGCCAGAACGGCTGCTTCCTTGGCCTGAGCCAGCTCCTCTGTCTTCTTCTGAAGCTCTTCCAGATTCTTCGGCATCTGATATCCCATCAGCTGCTTCCTGGAAGATGCCTCGTCAATCAGGTCAATGGCCTTATCCGGCAGATAGCGGTCATTGATATAACGCTCGGAAAGCTTCACAGCCACCTCCAGGGCCTCATCCGTGATCTCCACTCCGTGATGCTTCTCATACCGGGGACGCAGCCCCTTCAGGATCTCCACAGTCTCCTCCTGTGTGGGCTCTTCCACCGTAATCGGCTGGAATCTGCGCTCCAGTGCCGGATCCTTCTCAATGTATTTTCGGTATTCCTCAATGGTCGTGGCGCCAATGAGCTGAATCTCGCCTCTGGCCAGGGAGGGCTTCAGGATATTGGAGGCATCCATGGCTCCCTCCGCCCCTCCGGCACCGATAATGGTATGCAGTTCATCAATGAACAGCAGCACATCCCGGCTGTCCATGACTTCTCTGATCACGCGCTTAATGCGCTCCTCAAACTCCCCGCGGTATTTGGAGCCGGCAATCATGCTGGCAAGATCCAGGGTCACCACCCTTTTGCCCTGCATGGGACGCGGGACAGCTCCCAGAACAATCCGCTGGGCCAGTCCCTCCACAATGGCAGTCTTTCCCACGCCCGGTTCACCGATCAGACAGGGATTATTCTTCGTCCGGCGGCTCAGAATCTGAAGAAGGCGCTCAATCTCCGCCTCCCGTCCCACCACCGGATCCAGCTCTCCCTCCATGGCGAGTGCCGTCAGATCCCTGCTGTACTGATCCAATGTGGCAGTGGCAGCCTGGGGGTTCTTACTGTTTCTGGCATTGTTCGCCAGTTCCTTATACATTTCTTCCTCAATTCCCATGGTATCCAGAATCTCCATATAGAGCTTCTGAAGATTAATTCCCATGGTATGCAGCAGCCTGGTGGCCACACAATCCGCATCTTTGATAATCGTCAGCAGAATATGCTCTGTCCCGGCATCGTCCATGTGGAACTCTCCGGCTTCCCGGATGCTGTTTTCCAGTATCTGGGCAGCCCTGGGAGTATACCCCTCCCTGGAAGCCGTCAGCACACTGTCTGCCGGAGCAATCAGCTGAGAAATCAGCTCCATCACCTTTTCCTCCTCCACGCCTGCTCCCGCCAGAACCGTGGCAGCCGTTCCCTGGCCCTCCTCCAGCAGTCCCAGCAGCAGGTGCTCGGATCCGATATAACTATGGCCGCAGCGCTTCGCGGCAGCGGCAGCCAGCTCAAGCGCCTTCCTGGCATTTTTCGTAAAATGCTCCTGCATGCGAAAAATCCTCCTGTAAAATCAATCATTCATGTCTCTCTCCGCCCGGGAACTTGCCCGGCCGGCTATTCATACTCTTCAAATATTTCATCAACCATATCATGGACTTCCTGACAGGATATGTTCTTACAGCATCCTTTTGCAAGGAGTACCCGAAGCTGCCGTTTCATCTCTGCCTTCGCCTGTATCTTGTCCCGGTCCAGGGCGATGATCGCACCCCTTCTGCGGTCAATGGTCAGAATCCCTTCCTGCCGCAGCAAAGCATAGGCTTTATTCACCGTATGCATATTAATCCCGATATCCTCCGCCAGCTGCCGGACAGAGGGCAGCGCATCCCCCTCCTGAATGGTGGATGTGGCAATCCCGAGAATAATCTGATTCCGCAGCTGGATATACAAAGCCTCTTCACTCTGAAAATCTATTTTTATGATCATACGCTCACCTTCGTTCTCTGGCTTTTGTTATATACATATTATAACAAATGGCGCATTTTGTCAACCGGAAAGTCTCCACGGAAAAAGGATGCTCCCTTCCCGGAACATCCTTCTTCGTTTTTTGCTCTATGACAAAACTGCCGCAAAGTTCTACAGTTCCACCATGGTAACATCCACATCTTTTTCTTCCGCGGGTGCCTCTGTTTCTTTCTTTTCCGGCTCCGGAACTGCCTGCACAGACGCGTTCTGTACCGCGTTCTGTTCAGCATTCTGCGCCGCTTTCTCCTCTTTTCTGCCTCTGCGTCCCCGGGCCTTCGGCTCCTCCCGGACATTTTCGTCAGCTTCCTTCTCTGCGGTCACCGCCACAGGCTGTGCCTCAGGCGCCGGTGTGGGGGCCGCCTGCACAGGCGCGTAATAATTGTCCGTATCCATCATTTTTTCTTTTCTTGCGAATTCATTGGTCTGAAAATCCAGATGATCCTCTGCATCCCGCAGATCATCCTTCAGATCCCGGTTCTTCAAAAGCAGGTTGATGGACAGGAACATCAGAATCACCGCCAGGGCAATCAGTCCGTAAATCACTTTCATGGAAAAATCCAGTTTTTCACGAAACTGAGAAATCTGTCCGTTCAGGAAGATGATGGTGGCAGAATCCTCTGTCTGGGCCGTAGTCTGGGGCTCTGTCGCAGGAGCTTCGGTCTGAGGCTCTGTCTGAGGCTCCGTAGGCGCCTCTGTTTCTGTGGGCGGCTCCGTTTCCGCTGTGGGATCCGGCTGTACCGTCAGCGTATAAACCGCGTCCGCACCGTTCTGAGCCCGAACCGTAATCGTGACGGTTCCGCTGCCATTATCCAGCGTCGTGCCATCAATACTGATAATCTGCGCATTTTCGTTGGAGCAGACAGGATTCAGAATCAGCTCCGTCGTCCCGGGAGCCACCGTAACCGTGTAGTTTACTGTCGAATAATAGAATTCCGGCTCTATCGTACCGTTTTCAATTCCCAGGGTATAAAGAGAATTGTCCCCTGACAATTCACCCGCAAAAACCTGCAGACCGCAGAGCCACACCAGAAGGATGCTCAAAAGCAGTCCGCATTTCCAGGCGTACGTTCTTTTTTTCATAAGATACCTCTCGTAATTCCCGGCTTTTATGCCTCGTCAATTGCTTTTCCAATGTCGTGGCGATAAAATGCATTGTCAAAATCAATCCATTTCACAGCCTCATAGGCATTGGCACGGGCCTTTTTCAGGTCTTCTCCCTTTGCAGTCACCCCAAGGACACGGCCGCCGCTTGTCACAATCCCGGCCTCAGTCTTCTTTGTGCCTGCATGGAATACATAGTAACCTTCTCTGTCGCTGAAATTCTCCAGGCCTCTGATTACAAAGCCCTTTTCATATTTCACCGGATAACCCTGGCTGGCCATGACAACACAGACAGCGGCGTTATCCTCAAACTGAAGGTCAATCTGATCCAGTGTGCCATCGATGCACGCTTCAAACACTTCCACAATATCATTCTTCATCCGCGGAAGCACTACCTGGGTTTCCGGATCCCCAAAGCGCGCGTTGTATTCCAGGACCTTCGGCCCTTCCTCCGTCAGCATCAGCCCAAAGAAAATAATCCCCTTAAAGGGCCTGCCTTCCTTCGCCATGGCATCCACCGTGGCCTGATATATATATTTTTTACAGAACTCATCCACCTCCGGAGTATAGAAGGGGCTGGGTGAAAACGTACCCATTCCGCCGGTATTCAGCCCGGTATCCCCGTCTCCGGCACGTTTATGATCCTGCGCGGAGGTCATGATTTTGATGGTTTTCCCATCCACAAAGGACAGCACGGAAACCTCCCGGCCGGTCATGAATTCCTCAATAACCATCTGATTGCCGGCAGAGCCGAACTTCTTGTCCTCCATGATTTCTTTGACGCCTGCCTTCGCCTCTTCCAGATCCCGGCAGATCAGAACCCCTTTTCCCAGAGCAAGGCCGTCCGCCTTTAATACAATGGGCATTCTGGCCGTTTCCAGATAAGCCAGGGCTTTCTGCGGATCGTCAAAGGTTTCATATGCCGCTGTGGGAATGCTGTATTTTTTCATCAGCTCCTTGGAAAATGCCTTGGAGCCCTCCAGGATCGCCGCGTTTCTGCGGGGTCCGAAAACCCGGAGCCCGGCCTCTTCAAAAGCGTCCACAACGCCGCCCACCAGCGGGTCATCCATACCGATAACCGTCAGATCAATCTCTTTTTCCTTTGCGAATGCCACCAGCCTGTCAAATTCCATGGCGCCGATGTTAACGCACTCTGCATATTCTTCAATGCCCGCATTTCCCGGAGCACAGTAAATCTTCTCCGCCAGGGGACTCTGGGCAATTTTCCAGGCAATGGCATGCTCTCTTCCGCCGCTGCCTACAATCAGAATTTTCATAAATGCGGCTCCTTTCCGCTATTTCGCAATGTGTACAATATTTCCCTCTACCTGAACCTTCCCGTTGGCAATCAGATCGATGGCTTTCGGAAGAATCTTCCATTCCGCCTCTTCCATCACCCGCTGCTGCAGAATCTTCGGGGTATCCCCCTCCTGTACTTCCACAGCCTTCTGCAGGATAATCGGTCCGGTATCCGTGCCGGCATCCACAAAATGAACCGTAGCTCCGGTAACCTTTACGCCCCGGGCCAGGACTCCTTCATGGACCTTCAGGCCATAATAACCGGTTCCGCAGAAAGAGGGAATCAGCGCCGGATGGATATTGATAATCCGGTTCGGATACGCCTTAACCATGATCTCCGGAATCACCACCAGACAGCCTGCCAGAACGATCAGATCCACTCCCCAGGACTGGATCGTCTTCAGCAGTGCTTCGTTGAAAGCATCCCTGCTCGCATAATCCTTCGGAGAAATACACAGAGCCTCGATCCCGTTTTTCCGGGCCCGCTCCAGGGCATAGGCACCGCGGTTGTTGCTGATAACCACGGAAATCTCCGCATTGGTAATCCCACCGGAAGCAAGGGCATCCATAATCGCCTGCAGATTGGTTCCGCCTCCGGAAACCAGTACCGCCATTTTTAACATAAGGTAACTCCTTTTTCTCCGGCTTCAATCCGGCCGATGACATACGGGGTCTCTCCGGCTGCCTTCACTGCCTCCATGGCTTTTTCCGCATCCACAGGATCTACGGCAATCACAAGGCCGATACCCATATTGTAGGTGTTATACATCATTTTCTCTTCAATCTGGCCTTCTCTCGCCAGCATCCGGAAAATCGCCGGTACCTCATAGCTGTCCTTCCGGATCACAGCCGTCACGCCCTCCGGAAGCATCCGCGGTACATTCTCATAGAAACCGCCGCCGGTAATATGGCTGCAGCCCTTTACCCGCACACCCGCTTCCTTGATGGAACGCATGGTTTTCACATAGATCTTGGTGGGAGCCAGAAGGGCTTCGCCCAGGGTTTTTCCCAGCTCCTCATGATAGGTATTCAGTGTTTCTTTATCCATCCGGAACACTTTTCTCACCAGAGAAAATCCATTGCTGTGAACTCCGGAAGAAGCGATACCGATCAGGGTATCCCCCGGTTTGATGTCTTTTCCGGTAATCAGATCCTTTTCATCTACCACTCCTACTGCAAAGCCGGCAAGGTCATATTCATCCTCCGGATAAAAGCCCGGCATCTCCGCAGTTTCTCCGCCGATCAACGCGGCGCTGGACTGTACACAGCCCTCTGCCACACCGCTTACGATAGTGGCAATTTTCTCCGGAATATTCTTCCCGCATGCAATATAATCCAGGAAAA